>JAYGEF010000084.1:0-2408 GCA_046582535.1 Alphaproteobacteria bacterium | reverse complement strand
TTCGCCGAGCCTGCCGGGCAAAACACAACCACGGCCAATCTGATCGCCGCCATCGACGATGAAGCCCCCGCGCTGGTCTTCATGGAACCCATTTCGAACCCGCTTCTCGATATTAATGATGTCCACGCGGTGGTCGCGGCTGCTCATGGCCGCGGCGCGATTGTTGTCGTCGATAACACCTTTGGAACGCCCTATTTGTTCCATCCCTTGGATGCCGGCGCCGATCTGGTGGTGCACAGCGCGACAAAATTTCTGGGCGGGCACAACAATATTCTAGCCGGCGTCATCGGTGTAAATGATTCCGCCCTGTACGCCCGGCTGTTAAGTCAGCGCAATACCATTGGGTCTGTGATGAGCCCGGACGATGCGGGGCGGTTGAAGACCCAGCTTTTGACGTTTCCGCTGCGGCTCGCCCAGCAAAATTCGACAGCCGTGACCATTGCCGAGTATCTCGACGGCCACCCGGGCGTCGCCAGGGTTCGGTATCCGGGGCTTGCCGCGCACGCCGACCACGATCTGGCGCAACGGATGTTTGGTCAACGTGGTTTTGGGGCGATGATTACCTTCGACCTGACGCGGTCCGAGGAAGACTGCCGCCGCTTCGTCGATGACCTTTCACCCCATATTCCTCACATCGGATCTTTGGGCGATGTGGAGACCACGTTTCTCCATGTCCAGGCCTGTTTCGGTGAGGATTACGAGCCGACGACCATCAGGTTGTCCGTGGGAATCGAGCCGGCCGATCACATCATCCAGGGCCTGGCGAAGGCCTTGTGATATGCCTTCCTACAGGGCGGAGAAGTAGGCCTCGGGGCTTTCACTCTCCCTGAGTCCGCCCTTTTCAATGGACAGAAATCGGGTGCCGACGTCGCGCACGAAAGTTCTGTCGTGGGATACCAGTATACAGCTGGCGCCGCGTAGCTTGATCTCCTCGGCGAGGGCTTCCTGGCCGGCGATGTCCACATGATTAGTCGGCTCGTCGAGGAGGTAGAAGTTGGGCCCGGCGAAGCGCAGGGCGAGCAGCGCCACGCGCGATCGCTGGCCCAGGGATAGCTGCTTGATGGGACGGCTTTGCCAGTCATAGGTAATGCCCGCAGTGGCAAGGGATGAGCGGGTGTGGGCATCATTCTGCGCCTTACCGGCAATAAAGTTGAAGGACGTCTGGTCCAACGGAATATCCGATAGCGCCTGATCGATGTAGCCGGTGACCAATGACGGCGTGACCCTGATGCCGGCAACTTCCTGGCCTTCGACCAGGGCGCTGCGCAACAAACGCACAAAGGTGGATTTGCCGACGCCGTTTTGCCCCAGCACGACGATCCTGTCGCCGGGATACACGTCCAGCTTGGCGATCTTGAACAGGGCCCGGCCATCGGGTGTGGCAATCGCAACGTCCTTCATGCGGATCAGCGACTTGGCGTGGGTCCCCCGGTTCACCCGTCTGATCTCGCCGGCCTGTTCCCGGTGCAGGGAACTGGCGGATTCTTCGATCTTCTCGGCTCGCTCGCGCAGTTGCTTCTGTTTCTTCTGCAACAGATCTCTGCCGGAATTGATACCGATGTTTTTCAGCTTGGCCGATTGCCGCCGCAGCCGGCTCGCCTCATTCAATTTGCGCTCCTGTTCCACGGCCTGGGCCGCATCCCGGTGGGCCAACTCGTCACGGGCGCGGCTGTAGGGCAGGGAAAACTGGTGCGATGTCTCGGGGCGAAGAAACAGGGTTCGATTGGTCACCGCATCCAGAAAGCTCCGATCATGGCTGGCGACGATCACCGGGACGCTGCCCACCCAGGTGGCAAACCAGTCTTCAAGCACGAGGATTTTTTCCAGATCCAGGTGGTTGGTCGGCTCATCCATCAACAATACGTCCGGGTCGGTGACCCAGACCCGGGCCAACAGCATCAGCCGTTGCCAACCGCCACTGAGATTGGCAATCCGGGTATCGCGCGTGACCTCGGGCGCATTCAGGGTGTCGAGCACCATATCCACCCGCCAGCTCTCGCTTTCTCGCAACGCTTTGGGCAGGGCGGCCAGCACTGCTTCACTGAGGGTCAGGTCGAGCATCGCCGGGTCGATGTCCTGGGCCATGTAGCCAATGGACGCCCCGCGCGAGCGGAACAGATCACCGCTGCCGAGTTCGATTTCGCCGGCGAGGCAACGCAACAGCGTCGATTTGCCGGCCCCGTTCTGCGCTACCAGGCCAATCCGGTCGTTGGCATTCAGCGTCAGGGTAAGATTTTGGAAAAGGTGGTCCTGGGCGATATAGCCCGCGTCTTTCAGAGAGAGGATTGTCATGTTCGTCTCGAATGATAAGCCCCGGCAAATTTATCGGGGCACGGTATCTGCGAAGCCGTCGGGGACAAGCGCAGGGCGACGGCACGAACAGGTCAGACCATTCGGAGAAACGCCGG
>JAYGEF010000040.1:0-12034 GCA_046582535.1 Alphaproteobacteria bacterium | reverse complement strand
GGTGATAAGCGCGGACCAGTTCCAGCGGTTCGCGCTTGGTCAGGGGATTGTCGTCGAAATCGGTCTTGTCGTCGCGAAAGCCGGGCGGGCCGCCCGCGACTTCCGGCGTCATGTCGTCGAAGAAGAACGACACCGGCACGTTAAGCACCTTGGCCAGCTGGTAAAGCCGGCTGGAACCGACGCGGTTGGTGCCGCGCTCGTATTTCTGGACCTGTTGAAACGTCAAACCCAGCGCCTGGCCAAGTTTTTCCTGGCTCATACCCAACAAAGTGCGCCGCAACCGGACGCGGCCGCCGACATGAATATCGACCGGATTAGGGTTTGCTGTCATACCGTGAATACTCTTCTTCACACCTGTCGGCGATACCTTCACCTGATTCGACAACCGAACGACGGGCAATTGCCGCCCTGTATTCAATTTGCCATTCCCGTCCCTCCGCGAATACCACCGTATCCCGAGAGGCTTGGATCGAAGCATACCATTGCGTGCCGGCCTTGTCGCGCTTTCGATGATTAGCCGTTGCGGTGGATTTGCCGACCCAACGCAACGCCGCCAACAAGACAGGCGAACAGCAACCACCAGTCTCCCCATCGGGCGTAGACCGTGGCGCGGTCGAGGGCGCTGGGCAGGCGGCTGTCGAGGACTCCGCCTTGACTAAGGCCCAGCCGGGCGATGACCCGGCCATGGCCGTCAACCACGGCGGAGATGCCGGTATTGGCGACCCGGACCAGGGGCAGGCCCTGTTCGACCGCGCGCAGCCGGGCGCTGGCGAAGTGCTGGTAGGGGCCGCTGGAGACCCCGAACCAGGCGTCGTTGGTAATGTTGAGCAGGAAACCGGGCCGGTCCGCGGGGTCAACCACCGCCTGGGGGAAAATCGCTTCGTAGCAGATCAGCGGGCTGAAGGCCGGCAAGCCTGGAATTTTAATGGTGCGCGGCCCCGGTCCGGCGCTGAAGTCGACCGCGCCGTAGGTCAGCTTGGCCATGGTCAGGATGCTGCGAAACGGCACGTACTCGCCGAACGGCACCAGATGGGCCTTGTCATAGGTGGCGACGACGTCGCCCTGGTCGTTGATGGCGTGCAGGCTGTTCCACAGCTGGCGCGGCGTGGTTGGCTCGGACGTGGTGCGGATGGCGCCGGTAATGAGCGCGCCGCCGGCCGGCGTGACCGACGCCATGATGCGCCGCCGCTCCGGCTCGTTGGTCAGGAAGAAGGGCACCGCGGTCTCGGGCCAGATCACATGGGTCACCTGGTCGAAACCGGCGCTGGTGGTCAGGCTCAGGTGGTGGTTGAACAAAGCTTCCCGCCGTCCCGGCTGCCACTTATGGTGCTGCGCCACATTGGGCTGGACCAGGCGCAGCATGACGCCGTCGACGGTGGTGCTCTCGGCGGCGCCGAGGCGCAGGGCGCCGCCACCCCACATGAGCGCCAGCAGGGCGATACCCAGTACTGTCGGCGTCCAGCGCAACCGTTCACCGGCGCCGTTGTCCGCAAGGGTTGCCGGCAGCGCCGCCAGCGTTACCGTGACCAGGCCCAGACCCAGGGTTCCGGCCATGGCGACACTCTGGATCATGGCATCCGACACGGTCCAGGCGGTGCCGATCAGGTTCCACGGAAAGCCGGTAAATAGATTGCTCCGCAGCCACTCGGCGGCGACCCAGGCCAGGGCCAGCATGAGGACCCGTGGGACCCTCGGCGCGGCCAGCCGGGCGGCCAGGGCCGCCATTGCTGGAAATACCGCGAGTGTCGCCGAGGCGCCGAGAATCGTCGGCGCCACCAGCCAGGCGAAGCGCTCCGGGTCGGTCAGCATGGCATGGCCGAACCAATAGAGCCCAGTCATGAAATGACCGAAGCCGAACCACCAGCCGACGGCCAGGGCGGCGCGGCGGCGGGCGCAACCGTCGATCAGCCAGACCAGGCCGCTGAAGGCAACGATCAGCAGTGGCAGCAGGTGGAGCGGGGGCAGGGCGCCGGTGGCGGCGATGCCGAACGCCATGGCCAGGAGCCAGCGGCGCCAGCCGGTCAACGCCGTTACACGGCGTTTTAGGGTCGTCATGGCGGGCCCGATCCCGCGCCGATCATTCGTTGGTAGGCGGCGGTGGAATCCGCCTTATGCGCAGGCGTTTGATGCGGCGGGGGTCGGCTTCCATAATTTCGAACTGCAGGCCCGTCGGGTGGGTTATCAGCTCGCCCCGGCCCGGTACCCGGCCGGCCAGGGAGAACACCAGCCCGCCCAGAGTCTCCACGTCCTCGTCGCCGTCTTCGGACAGCAGGCTGAAGCCGACGCGCCTTTCCAGGTCCTCGACCGAGGCCCGGGCATCGGCTTCGATGACGCCGCCGGTGCGGTCGAGTAGCAGGGGCAGTTCCTCGGCGTCGTGTTCATCGTGAATATCGCCGACAATTTCCTCGATAAGATCTTCAATAGTGACGCAGCCGTCGGTACCGCCGTACTCATCGACCACGATCGCCATGTGTATGCGCGATGCGCGCATTTGCAGCAGCAGATCCCGCACCTGCATGGAGGGCGGCACGAAAAGCTGGCGCCGCACGACGGCGGTCAGGGCGGCGGGCCGGCCGGAACCCCAGAACTTCAGCAGGTCGCGCACATGGACCATGCCGACGATGTCGTCGAGGGTGCCGCGATACACCGGCAGCCGCGATTGGCCGGCCTTGCGCATGATGCTGACCACCTCGGAGACCGGCGTTGACTGCTCGACCGCGACGACGTCGGCGCGCGGCACCATGACGTCATCGACCCGCAGCTCACCAAACTTGAACAGGTTGGTGAACATGGTGCGCTCGTCCGGGCTGACCGGCACCGCGTCGTCGCCGTGGTGTTCGATGAGTTCTTCAAGAGTGTCGCGCAGGCTTTCGCCGCCATTGCGCCGCGGCCCCAGCCTGCGCAGCCAGCCGCGCAGGCTCTGGACAAATGATGGGGCCGGCGGGTCGCCGTTGCCATTTCCATTGCCACGGATTGTTGGGTCGGAGGTGGCGTTACGGCTCATGATCGGGCGCCGCCCTGGGCCAAAGCGCGGGGCTCAGCCCCATAGGGGTCGGCGATGCCGAGGCCGGCCAGGATCTCCGTTTCCAGGGTCTCCATGACGGTCGCTTCGTCATCATCCCGGTGATCGTAGCCGGCCAGATGCAAGACTCCGTGGACCACCAGGTGGCGCATGTGGTCGGCCAGGACCTTGCCCTGGTCCGTCGCTTCGGCGCATACGGTTTCAAGGCCGAGAACCACATCGCCCAGGGCCAGGGGCGCGCCGGCCGGTGGCGCCGGCGGTAACGCGCCGGCCGTACAATCACTGGCCGGAAACGACAACACGTTGGTCGCTTTGTCCATGTGACGGTATTGCTGGTTGAGGGCTCGCAATTCGCCGTCGTCGCTCAACCGAACACCGACCTCGAGTGCATCACCGAACGCGTCGAAACCAAGTTTTGTAAGGACCGCCACGGTCGCCTCGCGACACAAGTCCGGGCATTCGGGAAGCGCCTTGAGCCAGGCGGGATCCACGGCCTCGACGGTGATGGCAGCCGCAGGGGACGCGGCACTGTCCGGTCTCGATGAAGGGCCGTCGTCGTTCACGCTGAAGAACCCCCGCTATCGGGGTGCTCGGAATCCGCCTTGTCATAGGCCCGGACAATTCGGGTGACCAGATCGTGGCGCACCACATCGACATCGCTGAACGTCACCGTGGTGATGCCTTCGATGCCCTGAAGCTTATCGACCGCATCGCGCAATCCCGACTGGGTGCCGCGCGGTAAATCGATCTGCGACAGATCACCGGTCACCACCATGCGCGAATTCTCGCCCAGGCGGGTCAGGCACATCTTCATTTGCATGGCCGAGGTATTCTGTGCTTCGTCGAGGATGACGAAGGAGTTGGCCAGGGTACGGCCGCGCATGAAGGCCAGGGGAGCGACTTCGATATCGCCGTTCTCAAGCCGGCGGCGCACCTTTTCGTTGGGCATCATGTCGTGCAACGCGTCATAGAGCGGCCGCAGATAGGGGTCGACCTTGTCGCGCATGTCGCCGGGCAGGAAGCCGAGGTTCTCGCCGGCTTCCACCGCCGGCCGCGACAGCACAATGCGATCGACCCGCCCATCGTTCAGCATGGCCGCCGCCATGGCCACCGCGAGATAGGTCTTGCCGGTACCCGCTGGGCCGAGGGCGAATACCAGGTCGTAGTCTTGCAGGGCCCGCAGGTAACTGGCCTGAACCAGAGAGCGCGGGCTGATCCGGCGCTGCTGGGTGATGATCGCCAGATCGTCATGGTTCTGGTTGGCGCCAACGCCGCCCTGAACGACCAGGCGGATCGCCGCATCGACTTCGCCGCTATCGACGTCGAGACCCTTCTCGAGCCGTTGGCGCAGGCTCTCGATGACCAGCCGGGCGGCCCCGGCGGACCATGGCGCGCCGGAAATCGCCAGCTTGTTGCCGCGCGATACCAGGGCCACGCTGAGGGCCTGCTCGATACGCGCTAGGTGCTCGTCGTGACGGCCGAACAGGGCCGGCAACAAGCTGTTGTCATCGAATGTCATGTGCCGGGACTCGACAGCGCGCGCCGCCTCGGGCACCCGTGATGACGGGCTCATGCCATGGTCCTTTCGGCTTCGGCGCTTTGCGGTTCGACGGGTTCGCCGGCAAGGCTGTTGGCCTGGGCCTCGACCAGGCGCAGATCAACAATATCGCCGACCGCCGCGCCGGGCACCGTGGCGTGCACCGCCTGCATATAGGGACTGCGCCCGACCAACTGTCCGGGATGGCGGCCGGGGCGTTCGAACAGCACCGGCAGCACCTGGCCGACGCTGGCCTGGTTGAAGGCATTCTGCTGGGCCCGCAGCAGGGACTGCAGCGCGTTTAGCCGGGCCGATTTTACGTCCTCAGGAATCTGGTCGGGCAGCTCGGCGCCGGGCGTGCCGGGCCGCGGGCTGTATTTGAAGGAGTAGGCCTGGGCATAGCCAAGCTTGGCGACCACGGCCAGGGTGGCGGCGAAGTCGTCATCGCTCTCGCCGGGGAAGCCGACGATGAAATCGCCGCTCAAGGCGAGATCGGGACGGCTGGCGCGAAGGCGGTCGATAATGCGGTGGTAGGCGCCGATGTCGTGGCGCCGGTTCATGGCCGCCAATATCCGGTCCGAGCCCGACTGCACCGGCAGATGGAGATAGGGCATCAGCGCCGGCACCGCGCCGTGGGCGGCGATCAGGTCGTCGTCAATGTCGAGGGGATGGGACGTGGTATAGCGCAGCCGCACCACGCCATCGAGGTCGGCCAGACGCCGGATCAGTCGTCCCAGGCCCCAGGTCTCGCCGTCCTTATGGCCGTGATAAGCATTTACGTTCTGGCCCAGCAGGACGATCTCGCGGGCGCCGCCCTCGACCAGCTGGCGAGCCTCGGCCACCACCTGGTCGACCGGACGCGAGTACTCGGCGCCCCGGGTGTAAGGCACCACGCAGAAGGTGCAAAATTTGTCGCAGCCCTCCTGGACCGAGAGAAAGGCGGAGACCCCCTGGGGCGCTCGCTCGTCGGGCAACTCGTCGAATTTGGACTCGACCGGGAAGTCGGTGTCGAGCACCGCGCCGCCGCCACGGGCGACCCGAGCCACCAGTTCGGGCAGGCGGTGATAGGCCTGGGGGCCGACCACCACATCGACGCAGTTGGCCCGGCGCAGAATCTCCTCGCCCTCGGCCTGGGCGACGCAGCCGGCCACGGCGATGACCATGGCTTCGCCGCGTGCCGCCCGCTCGGCCTTGATCAGAGCCAGACGGCCGAGCTCGGAATAGACCTTCTCGGCGGCCTTCTCGCGAATATGGCAGGTGTTGAGCACCACCATGTCCGCGTCGGCGCCGTCGTCGGCGCGGCTATAGCCGATCGGCGCCAGAACCTCCGCCATACGCTCGGAGTCGTAGACGTTCATCTGGCAGCCGAAAGATTTGATGGAAAGCTTCTTAGTCAAGGTCGCGCGCTACCCTTGGGGGCGCTCAGGTCGGGGAATCACTTAACCGTAAACCCTCGAAATTCAAGACAATGAGGGAGTCTAGCACTGCGCCTTGTAGAGTCAAGCCGAGTCAAGTGTTCCCTTCACGCTCTCCCATGGATCGCCGCCGAGACGCCGGCGGCGATGACCTGGTGGCAGTGGGTGGCCAGGGCCTTGCGCGAGCCGAACTGGTCCATGGTCACCGGGGAATGGAATTCGATCACCACGGTGATGTCGCCGGTGCCCAGCAGGGTCCACAGGTGGCCGGCCAGTTCCATGTCGCCGTACCAGGCGAACAGCGGCCGCATGTGGCGCATCAGGGGCATGCCGTCGAGGCGGGTGTAGGCGATGGACACCGGCTGCACGGTCACCGGGCTGCCGTTGATCGGCTGCTCGGCGACGCTGAACAGGGCTGACTTGAAGGGCAGCACCCGGTTGCCGTCGTTGCTGGTGCCCTCGGCGAACAGCATCAGGTTGTCGCCGGCGGCCAGGCGCTCGGCCATGACGTCGCGCTGGCCGGCGGTGCGCTGGGCCCGGCGCTCAACGAAGATGGTCCGTTGCAATTTGGCCAGCAGGCCGAATCCGGGCCAGCCGGCGACCTCGCTCTTGGCCACGAAACAACCGGGGACCACGGCGCCCAGAGCCTCGATATCGATGTAGGACGTGTGATTGCAGACGAACAGGGTTGGCCGGGTCACCGACATGACGCCCCGGCGCTTAACGGTGAGGCCGACAATGCGGCAGACGCCGCGGTGATAGAACACGGGCAGTCGCTCAGCCAGGCCCATGCGCAGCAGCAGCGCCGCGGCCTGAACCGGGAGCAACGCCAGGGTCCAGAGGCCATAAAGCAGGAGCCGCGGCGCGGCGCGTGGCCATCCCCGCATGATGACTAATCGCTTACCGGGGCGCTGGCGTCGTGCTCGTAGCGCTGGCGAAATTTCTCGCTGACCCGATCCATGGGCACGACGATGCAAACGTCCACGGTGCCGAATTGATGGTCGATGACGGCACCGTCGCCGACCACGCAACCGGCCCGCACATAGCCCTTGATCATGGGCGGCAGGGCGGCGACGGCGGCGCGGGTATCGACCGCCTCGGGGGCCAGCAGCTTCATGTCCACGTGACGCGCGGCCAGGGCTACGGGGCGTAACGCCGGCGGCGCCAGATGGTTGTGGGCGAGATACGACAACGGCATGGCCATGGCAGCCGGATCGACGCCGGGCAGGCTGGCGCAGCCGAAAATCAGCGCCACGTCGTGGTGTTCCACATAGGCGGCGATGCCGCGAAACAGCAGTTGGATGGTCGCCCGGTTGCGATAGGCCTCATCGACGCAGGAGCGGCCGACCTCAAGCAGCTCGCCATTCTGGGCAAGCAGGGCGGTGATATCGTACTCCCCGGCCGCGTAGAAGCCGCCGTGGCGCATCGCGACCGAGCGGCGCAACATTCGGTAGGTGCCGACAACGACACCGTCGCGGCCGGCCGGGCGATGGCCGCGGTCGATGACCAGCAGGTGGTCGCAGATCTCGTCGAAACGGTCGACGTCGCGCTGCCGGGCCGCCATGGCGGCGTCGGGGGCGGCGCTCATTTCCTCGTAGAAGACGCGGTAGCGCAGATCCTGGGCGGCATCCACGTCGGCCGCGTCCACGGCGAGGCGAACCTCAAGGTGACCGGCGCGCAGCTCATCAGTACCGTCGTGGTTCAGACTGGCGTTGGCCATGATGGCCCCCATATGCGGTGGATCGACCCGCTATCGTCTCGCGATCAGTCTTCGCTGTGCTTGCCGTTGTCGAGGCGCACGCCATAAAGCGCGAGCCGGTGGTCGATCAGGCGGTAGCCCAGTTTTTTGGCGATCTGGCGTTGCAGCGCCTCGATCTCGTCGTCGTGGAATTCGACCACCGTGCCATTGTCCACGTCGATTAGATGATCGTGGTGATTCCGCGATTGTTCTTCGTAACGGGCGCGGCCGTCGCGGAAATCGTGGCGCTCGAGAATTTCGGCGTCCTCCAGCAGACGCACCGTACGATAGACCGTGGCGAGACTGATTTTGGGGTCGAGCTTGACCGCCCGCCGATACATCTCTTCCACATCCGGGTGGTCGTTGGCATCGGACAAGACACGGGCAATGAGCCGTCGCTGGCCGGTCATTTTCAGACCTTTGTCGATACAGGCCTGTTCAATACGTGACATCATATTACGGTGTTACTCTGTTGCTCGAAGGTCTTTTCCAGGTGGTCAAAAATCTAGCTCCGACGCCGTCGCTTTCGTGGTTTGGTGCCGAGACCGATCTTCTTTGCCAGGGCGCTGCGCTGGGCCGCGTAGTTGGGCGCCACCATGGGATAGTCCGCCGGCAGGCCCCAGCGTTGACGATATTCGTCCGGCGTCAGGCCGTAGCTGGTCTTGAGGTGACGCTTGAGCATCTTGAGCTTTTTGCCGTCTTCGAGGCAGATGATAAACTCGGGCGTCACCGACCGCTTGATGGAAACCGCCGGTTGAGGCCGTTCCCGGGCGCCGGCGCCGCTCGACAGTCCGGCCAGGGCATCGTAAACCTGCTGGATAAGCTTAGGAAGGTCGGCGACCGCGACTGAATTGTTCGCCACGTGGGACGCAACGACCTGTGTGGTTAGGGCCTGAAGATCGCTCGACTCAGACTGATCCGACATATAACGGTACCCCTCTTAATAGTATACTTGATCATAAAGCTGACGGCGTGATTGGACAGCGCAACAACAAGACCCGAGATCGAAGGTAACAATGAACGAAAATGCGTCCAGTAATTACGACTATTATCTCGATATCACGGCTGATATCTGTCCTATGACGTTCGTAAAAACTAAATTGCTTATCGAACGCATGTCAAGCGGACAGACCGCCGAGATTCGACTGGGCAGCGGCGAGCCCCTGGAAAGTGTGCCTCGCGCCGTCGTTGAGCACGGCCACGAGTTGATCAGCCTTGACCCGTCGGAACCTGAAAGCGAGATTTATATCCTACGGTTGAGAAAAACCTAAACGCAGCACCCGCGCCGCCACGGTTGGCTGTCCGCGGCGCTGGTAGTAGCCGGGGCGCCGTCCGACGGCGGCAAATCCAAGGCCGGCATAGAGCTGTCCGGCGCCATCATTGTCCTCGGCAACTTCGAGAAACATGGCTTTGGCGCCGGCGGCAACGGCCCTTGCCGACAACCGCTCGACCAGGGTCCGGCCGATGCCTTGTCGACGCATAACCGGCAACACGGCCAGGGTGAGGATCTCGCATTCATCGGCCGCCGTGCGTCCGAGGACGAATCCGGCGGCGCGGTTGTCCGAGTCGGCAATCAAGGCGATGGCGCCAATCCCGACCAGGATGCCGGCGATGGCAGCCTCGCTCCAGGCCTCGTCGAACGCCAGGGCGTGCAGGTCGACCAGAGTCGCCAGATCTTCGGCCGCGACGTCGCGGATACGCAGTTCCGCCTGGTTCATGGAATCACGTCTCGGCTCCGGGCGGCAAGCGGGCGCCGGAACCGCGAAGGTAGAGCGGCTCGGGTGGTGGCGTCGGCGTGGTCGGGTCGAAGCGCCGACCTGCCAGGGCCGCCACCACGGCGGCATCGGGCAGTCGTGTCTCATCGACGACAATATCGCCGTCGTCGCGATCCAGGCTGGCGTTCACCAGGGCCGCGCCGGAGCCAACAATGACCAGCGGCCCGGCCGGCAGATCGGCGGCGTCGGCGGCTTGTGCTAGCGGCGGCGCCAGCGGCGCCAAATGTTCATCGAAGGCCTGGACGTAGACTTCACCGCGCCGGGCGTCGAGGGCCGCGACCACCGTTCGGCCGTGGCGGGATTCGCGACCGACGCCGTGGGCCAGGGCTTCCAACGTGGTGACGCCGACCACCGGCAGATCGCCCGCCACGCCCAGACCCCGCGCTGCCGCAAGACCGATACGCAGACCGATGAAGGTGCCCGGCCCGACCGTCGTGGCAATCAGGTCGATTTCCTTGTAGGCGACGCCGGCCTCGGCTATGACCGCCTCGACCATGGGCAGCAGGGCCTCGGCATGACCCCGCGCCATGACGACGAAACGGTGCGCGACCACCACATCATTATCCATCAGCGCCGCCGAACAGGCCCCGGTCGCCGTATCGATCGCGAGAATTCTCATGTTTTGGGAATCGTCATCGTAAATTATATTCTTCGGCCACGATGGAATCATAGCATGGTTGGAGAGCGCCGTGATTGAGATCAGACCGCCGACGTTCGACGTTGACATATACATGGTCTACGCCACGGCCGAGAACTTTACCGGCAAGCCAATCTATGGCCGTCCGGGCTGCTATCTCCACGATGACGCCGCCGAGGCCCTGACCAGGGCCATCGATCTCGCCGCCGAGCTTGGCCTCAGATTCAAGGTCTATGACGCGTTTCGCCCGTCGGAAGCGCAATGGCTGTTGTGGGAGCACACGCCGGATCCGGATTTCCTCGCCGACCCGCGCCGGGGCTCGCCCCATTCAAGGGGCGTGGCGGTGGACGTCACCTTGATCGAGCCGTCCGGGCGCGAGCTCGACATGGGCTCCAAAGTCGATCAGGCGGGCGCCCTTGCCGGTCACGCCTGCACCGCCATTCCCGCCGCCGCCCAGCGCAACCGCATGATCCTGATCGGCCTCATGGCGGCGGCCGGTTGGGACCATTACCTCAAGGAGTGGTGGCACTATCAGTTGTTCGAGCCGCGCCGCTATCCGGTGCTCACTGATGGCGCCGCCGGTACCCGTATGATGTAACCCGTCGCCCTTGTGCAACCCGCGCCAACCGGCGAAACTGGCATTATGGTTAACGCGGTCTGTCACCGAAGCTGGCGTCTCATCAGGATGCTGATCTTCGGCGCCCTCGCTGGTGGCGCGGTCTACGCCGCGGCCCCGGCGCGCGCCGAGTCGGCGGCGGTGATCCTTATGTATCATCGCTTCGGCGAAGAGAACCTGCCCTCGACCAATATTCGCCTCGAACAGTTCGTCGCCCATATCGAGGAACTCACGGCCGGCGGCTACACGGTGCTGCCGGTGCCCGACATCATCGCGGCGCTGCGCACCGGTACCAGCCTGCCCGATCGCACGATCGGCATTACCATCGACGATGCCTTCGCCTCGGTCTATCGCGAGGCCTGGCCGCGGCTGCGGGAAGCCGGATTTCCCTTCACCGTGTTCGTGTCGACCAATCCCATCGACGCCGGCGTCCACGGCATGATGACCTGGGACGAGATTCGGGAACTGGCCAATGCCGGGGTGACCATCGGCCACCATGGCGCCTCCCATGCTCATATGGCCGAGGCCGACAACGCCGCCAACGGCGCCGATATCGACAAGGCCTCGGCCCGGTTCCGCGATGAGCTTGGCCGGGCGCCCGAGTTGTTCGCCTATCCCTATGGCGAGTACAGCCGCGCCCTGGCCGAGCAGGTTGCCGCCGTCGGGTTCACCGCCGCCTTCGGCCAGCACTCCGGTGTTGCCCATGATCGCGAAAATCTATTCGGTCTGCCGCGTTTTGCCCTCAACGAAGCCTATGGCGACATCGACCGTTTCAAGCTGGTGACCAGTACCCTGGCCCTGCCGGTTTCGGATCTCACGCCCAGTGACCCGGTCATCGGCGACAACAATCCGCCGGCTATCGGCTTTACCGTGGCCGAGGGGGTCGATGGCCTCAGCCGGATCAACTGCTTCGCCTCGGGCCAGGGCGCGACGACCATCGAGCGGCTCGGCCCCCAGCGCGTCGAGGTCCGGCTCAAGGCGCCGTTTCCGCCCGGCCGCTCGCGCATCAACTGTACCTTGCCCGGGCGTGACGGCCGCTGGCGCTGGCTCGGCATGCTGTTTCTCGTACCCGGCGGCTGAAGTTACGACCGTTTGAGAAAGCGCCGCAGGGCGTCCTGGGTTTCGTCGCTGTCGATCATCACGGCCATGGTTTCGACCACGCTGGCGATGGATTGGCGGTAGCCGTCATCGTTGATGCCCATGAAGGCGGCGCGACCAAGCTTGATTGCCTGGGGCGGTTTGGCGGCGAAGTCGCGGGCCATGGCCGTGGCCATCAGGTCATCAGCCTTGACCA
>JAYGEF010000496.1:0-21194 GCA_046582535.1 Alphaproteobacteria bacterium | reverse complement strand
AAATTCGGCGCCGTTGAGCAGAATGGCGTCGGCCGGCTTTTGAAAGAAGAACGGTGGTTCCCGCTCGTCGGCCCCGGCGGTCTCGCGGATGTGGTCGAGATAATTCCGTCCGACGCAATATATGCGGCGCACCGGAAAGCGATCATCGCTGCCGGCCACAGCCACTGACGGCTGCTCAAGGGAAACCACAAAACCCATCACCAATCTCCTTACATAACCGGGCCGCTTCGGCAATTGCAATTGACCATTCATGGGCCGAGAGTACAAGCGGTCTGGTGCAGTAAGAATTCAGGGGTAGGCGATAATGGATAAACCGGCGTCTGTGGCCGACTTAACGGCGTTGGGACGGGTCCGTCTGTCGGACCATTTCTTCATGCGCGACATGCTCTACAGCGAAGTCGCCAATTTCCATGGCCTGTCGAACATTCCTGATGATCCGGACCTGGCCATTGCCACCGGCGAAAAGCTTTGCCAACTGGTGCTCGAGCCCCTGCACCGCGCCTTCGGCGGCATCGCCGTGCGTAGCGCCTTCCGCTCGGCCACCGTCAATGATTACTGCCACCAACGCATGAAGCCCGGTCAGGGCGACTACTTTTGCAGCGACAACGTCTACGGCGCGGCGCGGCATATTTGGGACCTGCGCGACGTTGACGGTTACTCCGGCGCCACCGCCAGCGTGGTGATACCGTGGTACCTTGATCACTTCGAGCGCACTGACGATCACCGGCCCCTGGGCTGGTGGATTCGCGACCACATCCCGGACTATGCCGAGGTGTTGTTCTATCCCTGGCTCTGCGCTTTCAACATCCGTTGGTACGAGGGGCCGGCCGATCAGGTCATTCTTCGCGACTCGGCGAAAGACAACGAAGACAAGGTTCTGACCCGGCGGGGCATGGACAATTTCGACGGCGAACACGCCGATCACTATGCGGGATTCCCCCAGGAGGCATGACATGGCGGCGTCGGTAGGGTTTACGGAATGCCAACCCCACGAGCAGGGGTTCACCGAGGTCTTCGACCGAGAGATCGCGCCCCGGCTCGACGAACTCGAAGCCGAGCGCCTCGACCGCTTCGCCAAGCGCAAGGTTCGCCTGAGGATCACCATTGTCGCCGCCGCAATCCTCGCCATCGTCGGACTCGTCATCGGTCTGAACATTTGGCACGGTTTGCACGGCGATGACCGATGGGCGGGCGGTTTTTCCTAGCGTTTCCCACCTTCGTCGCTGGCGGCCTTGGCTGGTGGTGGACCGAGAAGCTGCAACATGGCTACCAGGAAGCGTTTCGCGAGATTCTGGTCGGGCCGATTTGCAAGTTCCTTGGTGGTCTCAAATATGATCGGGAGCCTGGCGACCAATTCGACCACAAGCGGTTCACCAGCCTCGGGGTGACACCCTCGGGCTCGTTCGACCGTTGCGAGGATCTGTTTGTTGGCCGCCATCGCGACACCGGTTTCAAGATGATCGACGTCAAGGTCGTGCAGCGCGGCAAGAACTCCAGCACCACGGTGTTCGACGGTCTGTTGTTCGAGATCGATGTGCCCATGGACTTCGACGGCCGCACCCTCATTGGCCGGGACATCGGCGCGGTCGGCAATGCGCTCAAAGGGTTTTTCAAAGACAAGTTCGGCAAGCAGGAACGGGTCAAGTTCCAGGACGCGGCTTTCGAGGCGCGCTTCGCGGTCTATGCCAGCGATGCCGACGAGGCTTATCAATTGGTCTCGCCGGCCTTCTGCAAGACCATGTTGGCCCTGGCCGAAACCCATGACGACAAGACCCTGGGCGCCGGCTTTGTCGATGGCGTGTTCCTGCTGGCGGTGCCGGTGGACGGCGATTTGTTCGAGCCCGGCTCGATTACCCGTTCGGTCTACGAGTGCGAGGACGACATCCACAAATTCCTCGAGGAAATCACCATCGCCCACCGGGTCATCGATATCCTTCACGGCGATTGATTAACCGGTTCCGCGTTAGAATTGCGGCCATGACGACCGGGACCGACAATTCGTCACTGCCCATGGGCGTGCCCAAGCATATCTGGATAATCGTCGCCGTGGTCACCGTACTCGCCATCAACGCCGGCCTGACCATTGGCGATGGCCGACTTATGCCTGGCCTGGGCATGCGCTCCCAGGTCGAGTTGGCCAATGTGGAGATCGACAACCCCGACAAACTGACCCGCAGCACGACCACCATGGTGCCGACCTTGTCCCTCACTGGCGAGTTGACCAACAATTCACGGGACACGATCTGGCAGATCGAATTCGAGGTGCAGCTGTACGCCTGCCCCAAGGGCGGCGGCGAGAGCATTGATGATTGCAGCGAAGCCAAGGACGTCAGCGTCCTGGCCAGCGTCGATGTGCCGCCGGGCGAGACCCGGTCCTTCGACGCCACCGGTTACCTGTCGTCCAAGGATTTGCCCATCGGCGACGGCGTGCGCTGGACCACCAAGGTCGAACGTATTCAGGTCCACTGACGGCCCCGCCATTGACAGCCCTTCGCATGGGGCGTCTACTCATAATCAGACGGCTGGGGTGCCCCGATAGTCGGTTAGACCGGGGCTGAGAACAAACCCATTGTACCTGACCTGGATCATGCCAGCGTAGGAAGCCTGCATCGCCGATACGTCGCAATGCACGGGTCCCGCGGTTGGCAGGGAAGCGGAAGCCCGTGCGGCAATCATTTGATCTATCGCTCTACCTGATTATCGGCCCGGCCCATTGCGCCGGTCGCGACATGGCCGAGGTCGCCACAGCAGCGGCCGAGGGCGGTGCGTCCATCGTGCAGCTGCGCGACAAGGCCAGCGGTACCAGGCGCATGGTCCAGGATGCCCGGCGTCTGAAGGAATGCCTGGCGCCCTTCGGTGTGCCGTTGCTAATCAACGACCGCGTCGACGTGGCCCTGGCGGCGGGCGCCGACGGCGTCCACATCGGCCAGCAGGATATGGACCCGGTCGACGCTCGGCGCCTGCTCGGCGATGACGCCATCATCGGCCTGACCGTGAAATTCCATCATGAAGCCGAGGCAATCCCTCCCGGCGTGGTTGACTATGCCAGCATCGGCGGTGTCTTCGCTACCGTCAGCAAGCAAAACCCGGACCCGCCCATTGGCCTCGATGGTCTGGCGTCCATTGCCGCGACCATCGATCTGCCCCTGGTCGCCATCGCCGGCATCACCCGGGAAACCACCCCCCAGGTCATTGCCACCGGGGTTGGCGGCGTGGCGGTGATCTCGGCGGTTTGCGCGGCGCCCGATCCGCGCGCAGCCGCGGCCGAGCTCCGCGCTATCGTCGATGGCGCCAAGGCGGAGCGCGAGCGGTGATCGCCAACGCTCTGACAATTGCCGGCTCGGACTCGGGCGGCGCCGCCGGTATCCAGGCTGACCTCAAGACTTTTTCGGCCCTCGGCGTCTACGGCGCCTCGGTGATCACCGCGTTGACCGCCCAGAACACCCGTGGAGTGAGGGCCATTCACGACCTGCCGGCGGATTTCATTACCCAACAGATCGATGCCGTGTTCGACGACATCGATATTAAGGCGGTGAAGATCGGCATGTTGAGCCAACCGCCGGTCATCGAAGCTGTGGCAGCGGGCATTGAGCGCCATGGCGCCGAGAACGTGGTGATCGACCCGGTCATGGTGGCGACAAGCGGCGATGTGCTGCTCCCGCCCGAGGCGGTCGATGTCCTGCGCCGCCGGTTGCTGCCCCTGGCTCTGGTGGTCACACCCAACATTCCCGAAGCCGGGGTGTTGCTTGACGAGGTGCCGGCCACGGACGAGGCAGCCATGGAAGTGGCATGCGAGCGACTGCTGGCGCTCGGACCGCGCTGGGTGCTGCTCAAGGGCGGCCATCTTGGGGGCCCTGAGAGTGTTGACCTGCTGGCCGGCGGCGATAATCTCATACGCTTGGCGGCGCCCCGGGTGGCGACGGCCAACACCCACGGTACCGGCTGCACCCTGTCGAGCGCCGTGGCCGCCGGCTTGGCGTGCGGTCACGATGTGGCCGAGGCGGTGGGTCGCGCCAAGACCTACCTGAGTGCCGCCCTGGTAGCCGCCGACAGCCTTGATGTGGGCAGCGGCCATGGACCGGTTCATCATTTTCACCAGCTTTGGGGAGACCCCGGCACATGAGCTTTTCCGAAGATGCCTGGGCGCGCAACGCGCCGATCTATCAGGCCATAATCGACCATCCTTTCAACGCCGAGCTCGCGGCGGGGACCTTGGACATGGACCGGTTTCGCAACTATATGCTCCAGGACGGCGTCTATCTGATCGCCTACTCCCGGGCCCTGTCTGTCGCGGCGGCGCGGGCTGGCGATACGGCTCACATGGTCGCCTTTGCCGAAAGCGCGCGCGGCGCCGTGGTCGTCGAGCGGGCGCTGCACGAAAACTATTTTGACAAGTTCGGCATTACGCCGGAAGAAGTGCTGGCCACTGAGCCGTCGCCTACGGCGCTGGGCTATAACAACTTCCTCATGGCCACCGCTTACCACGGCCCTTTCGAAGTGGCCGTGGCGGCGATCCTGCCATGCTTCTGGGTCTACTGGGAAGTCGGCACCCACATCAGCAAGATCGCCAGCGGCAACAACCCCTTCATGGCCTGGATCGATACCTATGTGGACGAGGCCTATGCGACCACGGTCAAACAGGCGATCCGGATTGCCGATGACATCGCCGAAGACGCCAGTCCGAACGTGCTCGGCCAGATGTACGCGGCCTTCAGGCGCGGTATCCAGCTCGAATGGCTGTTTTGGGATGCCGCCTACCGCAAGGAAGGCTGGCCCGTCGGGTAGAACCGGCTAGACCGCGCCATACGGCGCCGGTTTGCGGCGCATGCCGGTGACGGCGTGTCCGATGATGGCAGCGAAAACTATGGCGCCGCCAAGCAGGGTCCAAACACGCGGTATTTCGCCGATCCAAAGCCACACCCAAATCGGCGCCAGCACCACCTCGGTCAACGACAGCAGGGCCAACTCGGCGGCGGGCACAAGGCGCGAGCCCTTTGTGAACAGGACTAAGCCGGCGCTCATCTGAACCACGCCCATGATCACGCAAAGGCCCATGTCGTAGGCCGAGATGGCGAAGTCGTCGCACATCACCGCAGCGACCACGGCTGTGAACAGGCCGGCCAGGCAGGTCAGGGCCAGCATATCGGTGTCACGGCCCCAGCGCAGCGCAACGGCAAATCCGGCAAACCCGGCCACGGCGAACAGGGCCATGAGGTTGCCCAGCAGCGCGCCCGAACTGGTGCCACCGCCAACCATGACGCCGACGCCGATAATGGCGAACACCATGGCGATCCAGGTTTTTCGCCGAACTTTCTCGCCGAGTACCAGCCAGGCCAGGGGCGCGGTAAAGAATGGCGATGCGCACAGAATAAATACCGCGTTGGCCACGGAGGTATGGAGCAGCGAAAAAATGAAACCACTGAACGCGACGCCGAGACACAGGGCGCCAATGACAGCCGCGATGCCGCTCATGCGAATTTCACCGAAGACCTTGCCGCGGTGACGTACCACCAGGACCGCGAATACAGTGATGGAGAGCATCACGGATCGAAACAGCAGAATCTGCCACGGCCCGGCGTCCTCCACCAGGCGAACCAGTAATCCGCCAAGGCTGAAGAAGCACCCGGCCACCATAATCATGGCAACGCCCCGACTATAAAGCGGCTCGCGCCCGGTCGTGTTGCTGGTCGCAGCGGCCGGCGGTGACGTCGTGTCGTTCATTGTCTCACGAACCCTTCGGATCACTCCCGGACAACGCCCTCACAATGGTCTTTGTTAATCGGCAAGCACGAAACGAATTAACGAATTCAACCACCACTGGGGTCGAAATATGGTTAACCGATTAGGCGCGGACCGTCGCCTCTTTTTGTTGCGGCGAATGGGGTGCCTATCCAAGATCGTGGCGCGATAGAGCGCGGCGGGCCCTGGCGGGGCCGTAAACGTGATTAGTGTCGTGCATTAGCTAGAACATGTCGTAAATAAAGTAGCAGGACGGGGCGACTGAATTTAACTGGTCCCTCATGAATGCGCGTCCATAATCTATTGGGTTCACTCCTAAACACAGGTGTTGAAGCGATGGCTGACGAAGACGAAATCATCCTGTTGGAACTGAACGACGAAGAACTCGTGCTGCAGATGCACGAAGACCTATACGACGGCCTGGCCGAGGAAATCGAAGACGGCGTCAACATCCTGTTGGGTCGCGATTGGACGCCGTACAGGGTCCTCACCGAGGCCCTGGTCGAGGGCATGCGTATTGTCGGCATCGACTTCAGGGACGGCATTCTGTTCGTCCCCGAGGTGTTGCTTGCGGCCAACTCCATGAAGGCGGGAATGTTCATTCTTCGCCCGCTGTTGGCCGAGACCGGCGCGCCCAAGATGGGCACGGTGGTCATCGGAACGGTTAAGGGCGACATTCATGATATCGGCAAGAACCTGGTTGGCATGATGATGGAAGGCGCCGGTTTCGAGGTCATCAACATCGGCATCAACAACTCGGTGGAGAGCTATCTCGAGGCCATCGAGGAGCACGAGCCCGATATCCTTGGCATGTCGGCGCTGCTGACAACTACCATGCCCTACATGAAGGTTGTCATCGACACCCTGATCGAGAAGGGCATGCGCAACGACTACGTGGTCATGGTTGGCGGTGCACCGCTGAACGAAGCCTTCGCCGAGAGCATTGGCGCCGACGCCTATTGCCGCGATGCGGCGGTGGCGGTGGAAACCGCCAAGGAGTTCATGGCCAAGCGTCAGGGTTCGGCCCAGGCCGAAATGGCGGCGGGCGGAAATTAGTTCTTCATGGATGGCGCGCCCAAGACACTGCTGATTGCCTGTGGCGCGCTGGCTTGGGAGATTGCCGCCCTCAAGCGGGCTCATGGCTGGGAGGCGCTGTCAGTGACGTGCCTGCCGGCGCATTTCCATAACCGGCCCGAGAAGATACCCGAAGCCGTGCGCGAGAAGATCCACGCGGCGCGCGGCAAGTACGACAATATCCTGGTGGCCTACGCCGACTGCGGCACCGGCGGCATGCTCGACGCGGTCCTGGCGGAGGAGGAGATCGAGCGCATCGCCGGCCCCCACTGCTATCAGTTCTACGCCGGCGAACGCGATTTCGAGGCGTTGATGGATGATGAACCCGGGACGTTTTTTCTGACCGACTATCTGGTCAAGCACTTCGAGTTGTTGATCATCAAAGGCCTCGGCCTCGACCGTCACCCAGAACTGCTCGACGCTTACTTCGGCAACTATCAGAAGCTCGTCTATCTGGCGCAGATTGAGGACGCCGACTTGCAAACCCAGGCCGAAGCGGCGGCAACCCGCCTTGGTCTGGCCTATGACTACCGATACACCGGCTACGGCGAGTTGGAGCAATTCATGGCCGCCGCCGTTGCCGCTACTGAAAATCCTGAAGATGAAAGCCCGTCCCATGGCAAAGCTGACAGTCGTTTATTGGCGTGACATTCCCGCCCAGGTGATTGCCAAGGAGAAGCGGAACGCGGCCAAGCTGGTCCTGACCGAGCGCTTCGAGAAGGCTATCGACCGCGCCGCCATGCGTTCCGGCGCCCGCGATACCGACGCCTATCTCGCCGAATGGCGCCGCGGCGAGCCGACTAAATGTGGCGACGACCTCGATGCCGAGGCCGCCGCCATGGCGGCACGCCTGGAGGCTGAGTTCGATGATGACAGGCTAGCGGCGCTGGTGGCGTCCGGCGGCCGGGAGGAAGGCTGATCATGAATGCCGTAGTGAAAATCGACGTAATGCACTCGTCAGGAAATCTGGAAGCGGCTCTGCGCCAAGGCCACTTCGCCGTTACCGCCGAGACCTCACCGCCCGACGCTGCCGATCCCACGGTGGTGCTTGAACGGGTTGCGCCGCTCAAGGGTGTCGCCGATGCGGTCAATGTTACCGATGGGGCCGGCGCCCGGGCCCATATGTCGGCCATCGCCTGCGCCGCGATTTTGGCCCGCGACGGCATCCAGCCGGTGCTCCAGTTCACCGCCCGCGACCGCAACCGCCTGGCGCTCCAGGGCGATCTGGTGGGCGCCGGCGCTCTGGGAATTCACAATATTCTCTGCCTCTACGGCGATGATCCAAAGAGCGGCGATCAGCCCGACGCTATGCCGGTGTTCGATCTCGATACGGCGGGAATCCTGAGCACGGCCAAGGGCCTGCGCGAGGGCGCCTATCCCGGCGGCCGTGAGGTTTCGCCGGCGCCGGCGCTGTTTATCGGCGCCGCCGACGCGCCGCGTCCTCTGGACGACAACTGGAAGCCCGACGGTCTGTTGGCCAAGCTCGACGCCGGCGCTGATTTTTTCCAGACCCAGTATTGTTTCGATATGGACGTGTTGCGCGCCTACATGGCGCGGCTTGGCGATGAAGGCATTACCGAGCGGGCGTTCTTCCTCATCGGTATCGGCCCCATCGCCTCTGTCCGTTCGGCCCGCTACATGAACGAGAACCTGTTTGGCGTGTATATTCCCGAGCCGCTTATAAAGCGTCTCGAAGGCGCCGAGGACCAACGCGCCGAGGGTCGCGCGATCTGCGCCGAGCTGTTGCAGGAACTGCGCGAGATCGATGGCGTCTCCGGGGCCCATCTGATGGCGCCGCGCCAGGAGAATTCGATCGCCCAGGTTATCGAGGAGTCCGGCGTTCTCGCCGAGCGCTAGGTCCAGGATACTAATCACCATGTACGCAGTTCGACAATGGTCGGTGCGCAACGCACGCGGCCTCGAGTGGCTGTACAACAAGTTCGCCGCCACCCTGCTGCACCTGCATCCGCTGTTTGATCGTATCGGCTACGACCGCCTCGAAGCGCCCATGGCGAGCCTGGAGCGTCACATCAAAGGTTTCATGTTCGACTGTCATATGTGCGGCCAGTGCGCCTTGCGCGCAACCGGCATGGCGTGCCCGATGAACTGCCCCAAATCCCTGCGCAACGGGCCCTGCGGCGGCGTCCGGCCCAATGGCCACTGCGAAGTCGAACCGGCCATGCGCTGCGTCTGGGTCGAGGGCTGGAACGGCGCGCAGCGCATGCGCCAGGGCCACACAATCTCCGAGATTCATAACCCCTTGGATCACCGCCTTGGCGAGACTTCGTCGTGGCTGCGGGTAACCCGCGAGCAGAGCCTGGTCGCGGATGCGGACTCCGACTGGACGGGATGATGGCGACTGGCTCCGATATGCCGGCAAACCCCGACCGCCCGCTGCCGGGTCACTCGTCGGCGGGGCGCCTCGAGCGGGTGCTGAAGGCCGGCCGTTTCGCGGTTACCGCCGAGCTTAACCCGCCGGATTCGGCCGACCCGCGCGAGGCCTATGAGCGCGCCCTGGTGCTGGCCGAGGTCTGTGACGCCATCAATGCCACCGACGCTTCCGGCGCCAACACCCATATGTCGAGCCTTGGCATCTGCGCCCTGCTGACCAATGCCGGATATGCGCCGGTTATGCAGATTTCCTGCCGCGATCGAAACCGCATCGCCATTCAGGGCGATGTCCTGGGCGCCGCGGCTCTGGGTGTTAACAACATCCTCTGTCTCACTGGCGACGGGGTTCAGGCCGGCGACCAGCCGGGCGCCAAGCCGGTGTTCGACCTCGACAGCATTTCCTTGCTGGAGACCATCCGCATCATGCGCGACGAGGGACGGTTTCTGTCCGGGCGCAAGCTGACCGTACCGCCCCGGGTATTCCTCGGCGCCGCCGCCAATCCCTTTGTGCCGCCGTATGATTACCGGCCCCTGCGCCTGGCCACCAAGATCGCCGCCGGCGCCCAGTTCGTGCAGACCCAGTACTGCTTCGATATTCCCCGTCTCGAACGCTACATGGAGCAGGTGCGCCAAATGGGGCTGCATGAACGCTGTTTCATTCTGGTCGGCGTTGGCCCGCTGGCGTCGGCCCGGGCGGCAAGTTGGATTCGTTCCAACGTGCCCGGTGTTCATATTCCCGACTCCGTGATTGCCCGGCTCGAACATGCGGAAAAGCCGAAACTTGAAGGCAAACGGCTTTGCATCGAACTGATTCAGCAGATCCGTGAAATAAAAGGCGTTGCCGGAGTCCATCTGATGGCGTATCGCCAAGAGGAACTGGTCTCCGACATCATCAGCGAGTCGGGTGTGCTCGACGACCGCCACCCCCATTCCCATCACAAACGCAGCCACAAAGTGCAGAACATAAGGACCGCGACATGACCGAGACCGTTGTCAGCTCAGCCACAAAAGAGGTGGTGATCGGCTTCGATAGCCCGTTCGTCATCATTGGTGAGCGAATTAATCCGACCGGCCGCAAGCTGCTTGCCGCCGAAATGGCGGCGGGCGATTACAGCCGCGTCGAATCCGATGCCCTGGCCCAGGTCGCCGCCGGCGCCCATATGCTGGATATCAATGCCGGCATTCCCATGGCTGACGAGCCCAAAATCCTCGCCGAGGCGATTCGTCTGGTTCAGTCGCTGACCGATGTGCCCCTGTCGATCGACTCGTCCATCGTGGCGGCGCTCGAATCCGGCCTTGAGGCCTACGAGGGCAAGGCCCTGGTCAACTCGGTAACCGGCGAGGAAGAGCGCCTTGAGGTGGTGCTGCCCTTGATCAAGAAGTATGGCGCCGCGGTGGTTGCCATCTCCAACGACGAGACCGGCATCTCCATGGACCCGGATGTTCGCTTCGAGGTTGCCAAGACCATCGTCGAGCGGGCCGAGGACTACGGCATCCCACGCTGCGATGTTATTGTTGATCCGCTGATCATGCCGGTGGGCGCCATTAACAACGCCGGCGCCACTGCCTTCAGCATCATTCGGCGGCTGCGCGAGGAGCTCAAGGTCAACACCACTTGCGGCGCCTCGAATATCAGCTTTGGCCTGCCCGCGCGCAACGGTCTCAATGCGGCGTTCCTGTCCATGGCCATGGGCGCCGGCATGACCTCGGCGATTACCAGCCCGCTCCACGAAGAGACCATTGCCGCGACCATGGGCGGCGACGTGATGATGGGTCACGACAAGGATTGCGCGCGCTGGATCAGACGCTTCCGCCCAGCCTCGGTCGAAGGCGCCGCCAACGGCTCCAGCCGCCGCGAAGGACGCCGCCGTCGTGCCTAATGACGCCGCAGCGGGCGACGCCCTCGTCGTCTTCACGCCATCGGGGCGGCGCGGCCGTTTCCCGTTGGAGACGCCGTTGTTGCAGGCGGCGCGGGAACTCGGCGTCGATATCGACTCGGTATGCGGTGGCCGGGCGATTTGCGGCCGCTGCCAGGTGACTCTCAGCGAGGGTGAGTTTGCCAAGCACGGCATTACGTCGCTGGCGGGCAATCTCACAGCGGTCAACGCCGCCGAAGCCCGCTACGACGATAAACGCGGCCTGATGTCGGGTTGCCGGCTTAGCTGTCAGACCAGAATCACCGGTGATGTGGTCATCGACGTGCCGGCTGAAAGTCAGGTCCACAAGCAACTGGTGCGCAAGCGCGCAGATGCCCGCAAGATCGAAATCGATCCGGTGGTGACGTTGCATTATGTCGAGGTCGACCAGCCGGATATGCATGACCCGGCCAGCGATCTGCGCCGCGTTATCCGCGCCCTCAAGGCACAATGGGACCTCGATGTCGCCGACGCCGATTTGAGGGTTCTTCACAAACTCCAGGTCGCGTTACGCAAGGGCGAGTGGACGGTGACCGTAGCGGTCCGCGAAGGCAGCCAGATCATCGCTGTCTGGCCTGGCTTCGTCGACCGCGCCCACGGTCTCGCGGTGGACGTCGGTTCGACCACCGTGGCGGCCCATCTCTGCGATCTCTCGACCGGTGAGGTGATCGCCGCCGCCGGCGCCATGAACCCGCAAATCCGCTTTGGCGAAGACCTCATGAGTCGGGTCTCCTATCTCATGCTCAACCCCGGCGGCGACGCCGAGATGACCCAGGTAGTGCGCGAAACCATAAACAAACTGGCTGCCGAAGTCGCGGTCGAGGCTGATATCGGCATCGAGGACATTCTCGAGATCACCTTCGTTGGCAATCCGATCATGCACCATCTGCTGCTCGGCATCAGCCCGCTTGAACTCGGCTTCGCGCCTTTCGCCCTGACCACCGACGAAGCCGTGACAATTTGGGCCAGCGAACTCGACCTCAATATCTACAGCAACGCCCGGGCCTATTTTTTACCCTGCATCGCCGGCCATGTGGGCGCCGACACCGCCGGCGTCATTCTGGCCGAGGGGCCGCATCTCTCGGACGAGCTGATGTTGATCGTCGATGTCGGTACCAACGCCGAGATCGTGCTGGGCAACCGTGAGCGCCTGCTCGCCGCGTCGAGTCCCACCGGTCCGGCCTTCGAGGGCGCCCAGATCAGTTGTGGCCAGCGCGCCGCGCCCGGCGCCATCGAAAGGGTACGAATAGACCTGGTGACCCTTGAGCCCCGGTTCCGGGTGATCGGCAGCGAGCTGTGGTCCGACGAGGAAGGGTTCGACAGCAACGTTACCGGCGTTTGCGGCTCGGGCATCATTGAGATCATCGCCGAGTTGTACCTGGCCGGCATAATCACCAGCGATGGGGTGATCGACGGATCCATGGCCGAACGCTCTTCGCGTATCGTCGCCGACGGCCGGACCTTCTCCTACGTGCTGTACGACGGTGACAACCCGTTGCACATTATCCAGAACGATGTGCGCGCCATCCAGCTTGCCAAAGCCGCGCTCTATGCCTGGGCGCGGTTGCTCATGGACCGCATGGAAGTCGATACGGTCGACCGCATCGTGCTGACCGGCGCTTTCGGCAGCCATATCGACGTCAAGCACGCCATGGTCCTCGGCATGATTCCCGATTGCCCGCTCAACAAGGTCGCCGCCGCCGGCAATGCCGCTGGGACCGGCGCCCGCATCACCCTGCTCAACCGCGCCGCTCGCGCCGAAATCGAAACCGTGGTGCGCCGGGTTGAAAAGATCGAGACCGCCGTGGAGCCGCGCTTTCAGGAGCATTTTATCGAGGCCATGGCCCTGCCTCACAAGACCCATCCGTTTCCCAACCTGAGCCAGGTAGTGGCCTTGCCGGAGCCGAAGCAGGCGTCCGCCTCGACCACCGGTGACAGTGGACGCCGGCGCCGTCGGCGCGGTTGAACCCGGTGTCGCGCTTCAGCGCCGTATTTGGCGACGGCAAGGCGATTATTGGTGTGATTCACCTGCCGGCCCTGCCGGGTTATCCGCAGTCGCCGGGACTCGATGCGGTGCTGGCGCGAGCCTTGCGCGACGTGAACGCCCTGGAGCGCGGCGGCGCCCAGGGCATCTTGGTGGAGAACGACGACGACCGGCCCATGCGTGTTGAGGCGGCGCCGGAAACCACCGCGATCATGACCCGGGTGACCCGCGAGGAGGTTGTCGCCGCGTCCGGCGCGGCGGTCGGTATCGAGATTCTGCTCAACGATCCCATGGCGTCCCTGGCGGTGGCCAAGGCGTCCGGCGCCGCATTCATCAGGACTGACTATTTTGTTGACCCCATGGAGCGGGCCGAGCACGGCGGCGCCATGGCCATCGATCCCGAAGGTTTGATGGCTTACCGCCGCCAGATCGGCGCCGAAGATGTGCTGATCCTGGCTGATATTCAGGTCAAGTACGCGACCATGATGGTCGAACGCAGCCTTGCGGAATCCGCCGCCCTGGCTGCCGCGCACGGCGCTGACGGCATCATCGTCAGTGGCCTGGTTACCGGTCAGCCGCCGCTTATCGACGAGGTGGCGGCGGCCAAGCAGGGCGCCGGATCGGTGCCGGTGCTCATCGGCAGCGGGGCCGACGCGGATAACATTGCCGCCCTGCTTAGCGTTGCCGACGGCACCATCGTTGCCGACCGTGTGGCCACGTTAGTGGCGGCGGTTCGGTCATGAGGGTCACGGCGGTTGGTGATTGCGGTGTGGACCGCTACCTCGACCTTAAAGCAGACCGTCCCGGCGGTATCAGCCTGAATTTCGCGGTCAACGCCCACCGCCTTTTTCCGGCTGATGCGAGGGTTGGCGTCATCACGGCTTTGGGCAGTGACCCCGAGGCGGATTTCGTTCGCGCCGCCATCGCCGATCTTGGCATCGACGCCTGCCTGGCCGATGCCGTGGGCGCCACGTCGATCCAGTACATCGACCGGGAACCGTCTGGTGAAAAGATTTTCGTCAACTATGAGGCCGGCGTACTGGCGAACTATGAGGTGGGCGCCGAGGAGCGTGCCATCATCGGGAAGTCGGACATTTTGATCGCCACGGTCTACGCCGGGATCCTGCCGTTCTTCGCATCGGTAATGGCGACCCCGTCGAGCGGCCTTCGGGCGGCCGACTTCGTCGCCCTGGTTCACCTCGATGATCCCGTGGGCTTGGTCGACGATCATGCCGGCCAGTTCGATATCGGATTTTTTGGCCTAGATGTCGAGCAGGAAGACCTGGTGAACAGCCTCGAGGCCATCGCCCTGCGGCACAAGCGGCTCTTTGTCGTCACCCTCGGTGAGCATGGCAGCTTGGCGATCGGCGGCGATCAGCGCTTGTGGTGCCCGGCAACGCTGGTGGATGAGGTGGTCGATACCACCGGCGCCGGCGATACCTTCGCGGCCGGTTTCCTCAGCGCTTATCACGACTCCCAAAATGTTGCCCTCGGTTTACGCAAAGGCGCCGACGCGGCAGCAGAAACCGTCGCCAGGGTCGGCGCTTTCGAGGCTGAGATGACGACGTGGGCGTAGTTTTACGTTGCGCTATGCGTATTTTGTCGGGCGTTCTTCAAGATTGCTGGTGACGTGATCCAGGTCGGCTTCAAGGGTGGCGCCCAGACGAACAATGTCGAAATTGGGTGATAAATTTCGAAGCTCGGGATGACCACGATCAAAGCTGGTGGCCACCGCTAGTCGGGTATTGGCGGTAATCGACATTACGTCGAATGCCCGAACCAAGTCGGTACCGCTAATGGCGCCAAGGACCGCCGATGAGATGACGAGGTCGGGCCGCATTACCGCCGCCAGATCGAACGCTTCCGCGGCTGTCCGTACCGCTGACGTGCGGAACCCACGAGCCGTGAGCGACCGCGAAATAATCTGGCTGATGGATCGCGATGGAATGACCAGAAGGACATTGATGTCGCGTCCCACCATCGGCTCGATATCCGAGTCCGCATGAATCGGCAAACGGCGGATGATTTCCGCATTTGCCGCGTCGCCCGGGTCGACACCCTGATTGACGATATCAGTCAGGGTGTCATGGAAGATCAGGATATTGGCCAGATGATCTGTAATAGGCTCGTCAGCCGACGCCATGTAGTCTTCGAGGAGGTGGGCAATCAGACTTATGGAGGGAAACCCGAATGTCCCGCCCATGCCTTTGAGGTTGTGGACCTCGCGGCGAATACCGAGCGCCAACTCATCGACATCACCGGCGCCGCCGCGCATCGATCCGAGATAACCTTCGACGGTCTCAAGCCGATCGCGCGCGTCGTCCAGGAAGTCTCCCCGGGGTCGCGCTACGATGTCGTCGGTTTTGATTTGAGAGGTCACGGGCGGTGCTCGTGGCATTGGTGAATGGTACTTCGGGATTATCGCCCCGAATTGGGAAACGAACGATTAACGCCGTGATTACTGTCGCCGTGGCGCGGTAGGCGGTAACGCCATCGCGCGGTCTTCTACGCGAACTTTACCTGGCGCTCGCCAAGGCCAACCGTGACCTGGTCCAGGTCCGCTTCAAAGGAGTCACCAAGGCGCAGGAGAGGCACATCGGGCGACAGGTTTCGAAGTTCGGAATGATCGCGGTCAAAGCTGGTAACCAGGGCAAAACGGGTGTCGGTGTTGACCGACATTACAGCGAGAGCGCGAAGCAAATCGGCGCCACTTACGGTGTCAAGGACGGCCGACGAGATAATCAGGTCGGGTCGCATCGTGGTTGCCAATTCGAATGCTTCAGGCGCCGTCTGGACCGCGGATATTTGACATCCGCGTGCCGACAATGACCGCGTGATAAAGAGGCTCATGGATCGTGATGGGACAACCAGCAGGACGTTGATTTCGCACGCCGCGGCGGGGTCGCCATCCGGACTCGTCCGTACGGGCAGGCAGCGGATGATTCCCGCATTCGCTTCGTTGCCGGGATCGATACCCTGATCGACAATGTCGATCAGGATGTTTTGAAACACCTGGATGTTGTCCAGGTGGTCAGCAATAGGTGGGTCGGCGGATGAGACGTAGTCTTCGAGACGGCTGGAGATAAGGCTCATGGAGGGAAACCCGGGTGACTCACCCATACTCACGAGAATATGCGCCTCGCGAAGAATTTCGCGCGTCATTTCGACGTCACGGCCGCGCGTGTGGCGCAATGTGTTGATATAGCCGTCGACGGTTTCAAGCCGCTCGCGCACGTCGGAAAGAAAATTTTGTCGGTCCCGTGCAACGATGTCGTCGGGGTTGAATTGAGTGGGCACGGTACGGTCCTCGCTGGTTCCAATGTCGTGGTCCCCTCAGTATCGAGCAAAATTAGGTAATGGATTATTAACGCCACGCCAACAGGTCGCGTGATGGTATTTACGGCTACGCCACCGTGCGGCGCTCTTCACGGGGTGTCTTGTCGAAGTGTTCCCGGTAGCATTTCGAGAAATGCGAGGCAGACACGAAACCACAGGCCAGGGCCACGTCCAGGACCGACATATTGGTCTGCAGCAGCAACTGGCGGGCGCGCCGCAGCCGAAGGTCGAGATAATAATGTTTTGGCGTGCTGCCAAGATATTTACGAAACAAGCGCTCGAGCTGGCGGGTCGATAGGCCGACACTATCGGCCAGCTCACCCCGGAGCAGGGGCTCCTCCAGGTTGCTTTCCATCTGCCCGATAACCGAAAGCAACTTGGTGTCGCGCACGCCGAGCCGCGACTGCAGCGTCATGCGCTGGTGATCGTTGGGTCCCCGAATGCGGTCGTGGATGAATTGGTCGGATACCGCCGTGGTAAGTTCATGGCCGTACTTCAGGCCGATCAGATGCAACATCATGTCGAGAGCCGCGGTTCCGCCCGAACAGGTGAAGCGTCCACGGTCGATCTCGAAGACGTCCGAGGTGACCTCGATGTCGGGGAATTCCTCGGTGAAGCCGGGAATGTTCTCCCAGTGAATGGTACAGCGATGGTTCTCGAGCAATCCGGCCCGGGCAAGAATGTGGCTGCCGGTACACACGGCGCCGATTCGGGTGCCGTTGCGCGCCTGACGGCGTAGCCAGGAAAACACCTCTTTGTCGCGAAACAGATGAACATCCAAACCGGCGCAAACAATCAAGGTTGGGAAGTGGCGGGCCTCGGCAATGCTGGTGGTTGCCATGGTGGCGAGGCCATTGCTGGCATTGACCGGGTTGCCGTCCTTTGTCACCACCTGCCAGTCGTAGAGCGCGTGCCCGCTCATGCGATTGGCTGAACGCAGCGGCTCGATGGAAGCGGTGAAGGCCATCATGGAGAAGCTGGGGGTGAGCAGGAAACCGATGGTTTCCGGAACCTCGGGCTTGGTGATGTGCAACATGGCCAATTCCCTGGCGAGCGAGCCGTCGATGGCGCGGCGGGATCAGGCTACTCCATGGCGCAATTAGACTAAAACAAATTCCGTCACCCGAACCAAATTGACGACTTGCCTCCCATGTCCGGCTCCCGCAAAATCCGGCTCACCTCGCGATCGCCAATGTGCAAGGATGTGAACGATGATTGATACGGTAACCCCGGTTTGCGATTTCGGTTGGAAGGCGCCTGATTTCGAACTTCCTGGTGTGGATGGCGCGACCCATCGGTTGGACGACCTGCGGGGCTCTAAAGGCATCGTGGTCATGTTCATCTGCAATCACTGCCCTTACGTCAAGGCAATCCTCGGCCGCATGGTGCGTGATGCGCGCGAACTGGCCGGTTATCGCATCAACGTCGTTGCGATCAGTTCCAACGATGTGGACGCCTATCCCGCCGACTCCTTCGAGAATATGATCCGTGTGGCCTACGACAACGACTTTCCATTTCCCTACCTATACGACGAGAGTCAGGCGGTGGCCCGAGCCTATGACGCCCAATGTACGCCGGATTTCTTTGGCTTCGACGGTGTTCTCGGACTCCAGTATCGCGGTCGCCTCGATGAGTCCCGTGACCAGGTGGCACCCAACGCGCGGCGCGAGTTGTTCGAAGCCATGGTTGGCGTCGCGGAAACCGGCAAGGGCCCGGTGGATCAGGTCGCCAGCATCGGTTGCTCGATCAAATGGCGCGATGGATAACCGATGGCCATAGCCAGGATATCGACCCGTCGCAGAGGTTTGCTATCGCCGCCGCCACAGGATATTGTAGCCGGCTTTTCCAGCCCCCCGGAGAATTCCCGTGTCTGACGTTTTTCGTGAAGTCGATGAAGATGTACGCCGCGATCAGTGGCTCAAATTGTGGAACACCTACGGCTATTACGTCATCGCCGCGGTGGTGTCCGTGGTTTTGCTGGTTGCCGCCAGCGTTGGTTGGACGGAGTACCAGTTAAGCCGGCACCAGGCGGAGAGCGAACAGTTCGCCGCGGCCAGTCGGTCGTTGGCCGACGGACAGGCGGAAATTGCCGCGAAACAACTCGCCGTGCTTGCCGACGGCGCTGGTGACGGGTACGAGACCCTGGCTCGGTTGCGTGAAGCCGAGGCCCTCGTCGCCGCCGGCGATACAGTGGCCGCGGTTGCCGTACTTGATCGCATCGCCGGCGACAGTGATGTCGACCCCGCCATGGGACAACTGGCGTCGTTGATGGCGGTTTATCAGTTAATGGACAATAGCTCGCGCGATGAGCTTGAGAGGCGTCTGAAACCCCTCATGGCCGCCGACTCGCCGTGGCGGTCGAGCGCTCGGGAATTGTCTGGTCTGATTGCCTACCGGGCTGGTGAAACCGAGACCGCGCGTCAGATGTTTGCGGATATTGTCGAGGATCCAGCCGCGCCCCAGGCGGCTCGTTCCCGTGCCGCCGGGTTACTTGCAATCCTCGGTGCCGGGTCGGGTGACGGCGGTTGATGCGATCGTTTTCGCAGGCTTTGGTCGCGGCTCTGGCGCTGACGCTTGGCGCCTGTGACATGGTGCCGGACTGGTTCGGCGCGCCGGAGAAACCGCCCTTGCCGGGCGAGCGAATTTCCATACTCGAACTCGATGCCGCGCCCGTGGCCGACCCGGACCTTTCCGATCTTGACGTGCGATTGCCGCGGCCAATTTTGAATGCGGACTGGCCGCAGCCGGGTGGTGAGGCCCATCATGCCATGCAGCATCTCGAAGCGCCGGGACCGTTGGCGCGGGTATGGACGACGAGCATCGGCCAGGGCGCATCCGATGAGCGGCGCATGCCGGCTGGACCTGTCAGCGCTGGTGGCCGGGTTTTCGCTCTGGATGCGGAAGGCAATGTGGCGGCGGTGCGCGCTGACAATGGCGAGCGCCTATGGCGGGTCAATGTCATTTCCGAGGACGAAGACGACGAGGCGTTTGGCGGTGGCATTGCTTACGGCGACGGCGTGTTGTTCGTTGCTACCGGGGCCGGTGAAGTGGTGGCCCTGGATCCAGTGAGCAGCGGTGAATACTGGCGTGTGTCCGTCGGAGCACCAATCCGCGCCGCGCCGACATACAGCAATGGCCGGGTCTTCGTGATCTCCTACGACAATCGGCTTCACGCCCTCGATGGCAGCGATGGCAGCATATTGTGGACCTACAGTGGTGTTGCCGAGATCGCCCAGCTTCTCCAGGCAGCCAGCCCGGCCGTCGCCAGTGGCTTGGTGGTTTCGGCGTTTTCATCCGGCGAAATCTATGCCTTGCGGGTTGAAAACGGCCGCCAGATCTGGTCGGACAGTCTGTCGTTCGGTGGCCAATTCGGCCCGCTCGCGTCGCTTGGCGATATCAACGGGCACCCGGTTATCGATGGCGACCTGGTCTATGCTGTCAGTCATGCGGGGCGCATGGTCGCCATGGCGTTGCGTAGCGGCGAGCGCTTGTGGGAGCAGGATATCGCCAGCGTGCAGACGCCGTGGATCGCCGGCGACTTCGTTTACGTCCTGTCGTCCGACGGCGCCGTATTGTGTCTGTCGCGGATTGACGGGCTGATCCGCTGGGTTCGAACCCTGCCGCGTTACGAGAATACGGAAGACCGCGAGGGCGCCATTTTCTGGAGTGGCCCTCTGCTGGTCAGCGACCGTCTTATCGTCGTCGGATCCAACGGCGATGCCTTGTCTATATCGCCCTATTCGGGCCGCTTCATGGGGCGGATTGCTTTGCCCGGCGATGTTGAGTTGTCGCCAATCGCCGCCAATGGGATGGTCTATATCCTTACCAATGACGGCGAACTGGTCGCATTGCGTTAGCGCCTGCTGGACATCCACCATGACTTTCACCGTGGTAATCGTGGGCCGGCCCAATGTGGGCAAGTCCACTCTGTACAATCGATTCGTCGGCGGCCGCCATGCCCTGGTCGATGACCTGCCCGGCGTTACCCGAGACCGGCGCGAGGGCGATGGATCCCTGGGGCCTTTGCGGTTCAAAGTCATCGATACAGCCGGCCTCACCATATCGGCGCCCGACAGCCTGGAGCAGCGCATGCAGGCGCAGACCGCCCTGGCCGCGGAGTCCGCCGATGTCACTCTGTTGATGGTCGATGGCCGTGCCGGCGTCACCCCGGACGACAGACATTTTTCCCGTGAACTGCGGCGCCACGGCGGCGCCGTCGTGCTTATCGTCAACAAGTGCGAGGGCCGTGCCGGCGAATCCGGCTTCTACGATGCCCATTCCCTGGGTATGGGTGAGCCGATTGCGATCTCGGCGGAACATGGCGAGGGCTTGAGCGAACTTTACGACGCCATGGCGCCCTTCGAGCCCAGCGAGATTGATGGCCAAGAAGACGACAGCGACAAACCGCTGCAACTTGCCATCGTTGGCCGCCCCAACGCCGGCAAATCCACATTGCTCAACCGCCTGGTGGGCGAAGAGCGCACCATTACCGGGCCCGAGCCCGGCATTACCCGTGATGCCATCGCGGTGGCGTGGAATTACAAGGGCCGGGCGGTCAATCTGGTGGACACGGCGGGAATGCGCCGCCGCTCCAAGGTTGTTCAGCGCCTTGAGAAGCTGTCCGTCGATGACAGCCTGCGGGTTATTCGCCTGGCCGAGGTGGTGGTCCTGATGGTCGATGCGGAGATGGCGCTAGAGCGTCAGGATCTGATCATCGCGAAACTGGTTGTTGATGAAGGACGCGCCCTGGTTAT
>JAYGEF010000150.1:0-1541 GCA_046582535.1 Alphaproteobacteria bacterium | reverse complement strand
TCAACACCCATGGCCAGCAAGTGGTCGATACTTGGGCGTTCAACGCCGACGACCTGAATGAGCACATGTCCATGGAGCACTGGCGTCCGACGGTCCAGAAGATCATTCCCGAGATCGGCGACGCCCTGGTGACCAACAAGCGCCGGTCCATCCTGACCCTCACCGAGGACACCTCGTCGGGCATCCACGACACCCTCATGGCGGCCTGCGACAGTTACCGCTACGGCCTGCTCGGCTGTACCGAGTATCACGACAACTGCACCGACAACCTGCACGCCGCCATGCGCCAGCTCGGCCTCACCGCGCCGGAGACGCCGAGCCCGCTTAACCTGTTCATGAACATTCCCGTGAGCAACGGCCGCGAACTGTCGTTCTGCGAGCCCGAGAACAAGCCCGGCGATTACGTCTGCCTGCGCGCCGAACTCGACTGCATCATCGCCTTCTCGACCTGCCCCCAGGACATCCTGCCGATCAACGGCAAGGCGGGCATTCCCACCGAAGTCCATTTCGAGATCATCGGCTCGTCATAAGCGCATCGGTCTTCAAGGGCCGAATTGCGAAACCGGCCACCGCCGCGCGTGCCCGCGGCGGCGCATCACGACTAGCGTGTCATTGGCCCACCAAATTTCAACCAACTTGAACACAACCCGCCCGGATGTTACGACTCGGCCACAAAATAAAATGACCAAAACTCAGGGAACAGCATTAAAATGAACGCCATAAGCGAATTTTCCCGCCTCAGCGGATCTATTTTTATCGACGGAGCCACACGTAATAGTAGTTCCACAGAGCGCCTCGACATCATTGACCCGGCCACCGAAGACCGCATCGCCGAAATGTCCGACACCTCGGAAGCAGAGGTCGACGAGGCGATTGCCGTCGCCAACCGGGCGCAGAAAGTGTGGGACGCCATCAACCCGCTGCAGCGTGCCGAAATGCTGCACGAGGTCGCGCGCGACATCGCGAAAGTGGCGCCGGTGGTTGCCGAAATGATGACCCGTGAAATGGGCAAGCCCTACAAGGAAGCCGCCGACGAACTCGCTTGGGGTATTACCGCCATCGACTACTACGCCGAGATTGCCCGTCACGAAGCCGGCAAGGTGTTCGGCCCTGTAACCGACGGCCAGTTTCATTTCTCGCAAAAAAGCGCCATGGGAACCGCTGTTCTCATACTGCCGTTCAACTTCCCGATTGTGGTGATGTGCTGGGAAGCCGCGGCGGCCTTGTCCGCCGGCAACGCGGTGATCGTCAAGCCGTCGCCGAATACATCGATGACCTCGGTCAAGTTCATGGAAGCCTTCAAGTCCCTGCCCCAGGGCCTGGTCCAGTGTGTCACCGGCGGCATCCGCGTCGGCCAACAGTTGGTGCAAAGCCCCGACACCCACGTCGTCGCCTTCACCGGCAGTATTCCCGGCGGCCTGGCGGTCGCCGAATCCTGCGCCAAATCCTTCAAACGGGTGCTGATCGAGGCGTCGGGCAACGACCCGTTCCTGGTCATGCCGTCGGCTCCGCTCGATATCGCCGCCCGGGGCGCCGCCTTC
>JAYGEF010000148.1:0-2343 GCA_046582535.1 Alphaproteobacteria bacterium | reverse complement strand
AGTCCGCATCATGGTCATCGGGATCGACAGGGTGCCGGAAAACCCGTGCAACGCCGGCCCGGCGTCGCCCACCGGCATGAAGTAGTCATTGTGGATCGGGCGGTCCGGGGGATTGCTGTTGTCGAGCAGCGCTTGGGCCGTGGGCCGGTCCCTGACCGCGCCGGGCGGCGACGGCGCGGCGGCGGCCACGGTGGACCAGACCGCCAGGGCAATCAGCAGGGCCGGCAATCGGGGCATGGCGGCCCCTACCCGAGAATCCGGTCGAGGTCGGCCACCGAGGGCAGCACATGATCGACCAGGGCCGCGAGATCGGCGCCCGACGCAACCCCGGTCTCGACGAAGACCGACAACCCGGCGCCGCCGGCGCGGGCGAGTTCGACATCGGCGATGGTGTCGCCGACCATGCAGATCTCGTGGGCTTGGAGACCCGTCTTGGCGCAAAACGCGTGGAACACTGCCGGGTTTGGCTTGGCGCCATAACCGGAGTCAGCGCCAGCGATAAAATCGAACAAGCGGCCGAAATCATTGTGGGCGATCCAGGCGTCGGCCGAGGCAACACTGTCGTTGGTCGCCAGTCCCAGAGCAAAGCCCCGACCATGCAAACCTTCGAGAATGCCATCCAGGCCCTCGACCACCCAGGGCGCCCGCTCGCCGAATTCCGTGAACAGGCGATCGACCCGCCCGGCGACATCGTCGATCCCTTCAAGGGCGGGGAGGGCGGCGCAAAATTCAACGATAGAGTCGGTCGAGCCGCAGGCGAATACCGAAGCCGGATCAAGCACGCCGTCGTCACCATAACCACCGAGGCGCATAACGCGGTCGGCCAGAGCGGGATCGCCGGCAAGACGGGCCAACTCGTCCGCCGCCGCCCGATAGGCCGGCGGCCAGGTCGCGTCGAAGTCGAGCAGCGTGCCGTCCTTATCGAACAGAATACCGCGAATGTTGTTCCTGCTCATGACTGGATTAGGTTTCCACTAGTTGCTTCACGCGCTCCCGGAGCACCGGAACAACATCGGCTTCATACCATGGATTCTTCCGTACCCAGCCACGGGTTCGCCATGACGGGTGGGGCAACGGCAGAAATTCGGGCATCACCTCGCGCCACGTCCGCACGGTTTCGGTGACGCTGCGCCTGGCGCGGGATCCCAGGTAGTGGCTCTGGGCGTAGCCGCCGATCAGCAGAGTGAGCCCAATAGCCGGCAACAGAGCCCGCAGGAGGCCGTGCCACAGGGGCGCGCATTCGGGCCGGGGCGGGGCGTCGCCACCGCTGGCGGCCAGGCCCGGATAACAGAATCCCATGGGTATAATGGCGATGCGCGACGGATCGTAAAACGTCGCCGCGTCGATTCCCATCCAACCGCGCAAACGTTCGCCGGACGGATCGTCCCAGGGAATGCCGCTGGCATGAACCTTGGTGCCCGGCGCCTGGCCGACGATCATCAGCCGCGCACCGGCTTCGGCCCTCAGCACGGGCCTTGGGCCGAGGGGCAGGTGATCGGCGCAGACCCGGCAAGCCCGGGCCTCGGCGATTACCGCTTCAAGAGACGCCATATCACGCCGCGAACGACCGCGCCTGGGCCATGAAATTATTATAGAGCTGGCGGGCGCTGGCGTTGAAACCGGGTAGCGCCGCCGCCGCGTCGGCCTGGAACCGGTCCAGGGCATCGGCGCCCAGGGAATCCTCCAAAGCCTGACGGTACGCGGGCACCACGCCCCACTCCGGCACGGTGGCGGCGGTCACCTCGCAATGAAACTGAATACCCCAGGCCCGGTCGCCAACCCGCAAGGCCTGGACCGGGCAGACCGGCGATTGGGCCAGGGCGACACCACTCTCGGGCAGGACGGACACCTCGGCGCCGTGCCATTGCAGGGACTTGATGGTTGGGCCAAGGCCGGCGAACAACGGGTCGGCGGCGCCGGCCGCTGTCAGGTCCACGTCGAGGATGCCGATTTCCGCGCTGGCCATGGGCGCGACCGTGCCGCCGAGAGCCTCGCAGAGCAACTGATGGCCGAGGCAGACTCCGAAATAGGGCATACGGCGCTCGACTACCGCCTGGCGGACGGCAGCCTTTTCCGGTACCAGCCAGGGGTGCTCTTCTTCCTGCCAGACATCCATGGGCCCGCCCATGACCCAAAGCGCGTCGTAGCCGCCTAGGGGTGGAATGGGCTCGCCCGCGTCAAGTTCGACCGCATCCCACGCAACGCCATCCTCGGCGAGAAAATCTCGGAAGATAGCGGGATGTTCGATAGCGATATGTTGAAAGACCAGAATTCGCACGTTTTCGGCCCGGACGGCGCATCACCGGCCCACTCCCCCTCCCAACCACCCACGGGATCGTATGC
>JAYGEF010000431.1:0-2591 GCA_046582535.1 Alphaproteobacteria bacterium | reverse complement strand
GATCCCGGCTACGAGGGCGAAGAGATACTGCCGCCGCCCTATCTCGGCCTCAAGATTTTCCTTGGGGTCGCCACGGTGGTGTTCTCCCTAATGATCGTGAGCTATGCCGATCGCATGTTAGTGCCGGATTGGCATTCGCTCCACGAACCGTGGCTGTTGTGGCCCAACACCGTTGTGCTGCTGCTCAGCAGCCTGGCGCTTCACTGGGCGGTACTGGGCGCCCGCCGCGGCGACGCCGACCAGATACGTCGGGGCCTGATTGCCGGTGGGGTTCTGGCCGCGGTGTTCCTGATCGGCCAACTGGCGGCGTGGCAACAGTTGATCGAGCTCGGTTATTACGCCTCGTCAAACCCGGCCAACGCATTCTTTTACATGCTCACCGGACTCCACGGCCTGCACCTGTTCGGCGGCCTGGTCGCCTGGTTCCGGACCATGGGCAAACTCCGGCGCGGCGACGACATTGAGCGGGTCGGCGTCAGCACCGAACTCTGCGCCATCTACTGGCACTTCCTGCTGGCCCTCTGGCTGGTGATTTTCTGTTTGATGTTGTTTACCTGAGAGGACGAAGAGCCCATGGCCGAGTCAACAACAACCGAAGCCGAAGTCCCGGCACCTCCGGAAGGGTGGGACGGCGTCGTCGCCGATTGGTCGTCGGATCAGCGGGCGTTCAAGAACGTCCCCTGGGGCAAGGCGATGATGTGGATCTTCCTGCTCAGCGACACTTTCATCTTCAGTTGCTTCCTGCTGTCGTACATGACCGTGCGCATGTCGACCAAGGTGCCGTGGCCCAACCCGAGCGAAATTTTCGCCCTCAGCTTCGGCGGCCAACCGATCCCGTTGATCCTGATCGCCATCATGACCTTTATCCTGATCACCAGCAGCGGCACCATGGCCATGGCCGTGCGCTTCGGCTACTTGCGGAACCGTCGCACCTCGGCCCTGCTGATGATTGCCACCGCGCTGCTGGGCGCCAGTTTCGTTGGCATGCAGGTGTTCGAGTGGACCAAGCTGATTGTCGAAGAAGGCGTGCGTCCCTGGGGCAACCCGTTCGGCGCGGCCCAGTTCGGCTCGACCTTCTTCATGATTACCGGCTTCCACGGCTTCCACGTATCGATCGGCGTGATTTTCCTGTTCGCCGTCGCCCGCAAGACCTGGCGCGGCGACTTCGACAACGCCACGCCGGGCTTTTTCACCAGCCGCAAGGGCAACTACGAGGCCGTCGAGATCATGGGCCTCTACTGGCACTTCGTCGACCTGGTGTGGGTCTTCATTTTCGCATTTTTCTATCTTTGGTAAGAGGCAGTCATGGCACACGCAGAAGGCCAACAACATCCGATTGGCATCTACTTCAAAGTCTGGATCCTGCTGTTCGTCCTCAGCTCGTTCTCCTACATGGTCGACTACTTCCATGTTGAGAGTTACCTGAGGTGGGGCCTGATCCTGCTCTTCATGATGCTTAAGGCCGGCTTCATCGTCGCCGTATTCATGCACATGCGTTGGGAACGACAAGCGCTCATGTTCGCGATCCTGCTGCCCCCGGCATTCGTGCTCATCTTCACCGGCCTGATGACCGCCGAGGCGGATTACACCTTCCTGCAACGGATGGTGTTCTTCGCGGTGTGATGTTCATTTCAACCGCCCTGGCCCACGGCAATACGCAAACCGGCAGCACCGGTGGCGGCGATGCGGTATTGATCATACTGGCCGTCGCCCTGGTCCTGGCCTTCGGCTACAGCCAGCACAAGAAAATGCGGCGCCTGGCCAAGGCGTCCGCGGTCGAGGCCAATGGCTGAACTTCACCGGCGACGGCGAGGCGTGAACATAGCGATGGCAACCGTGCTGCTATCGCTGTCCGCGCTGTTCTACGCCATCACACTAGTGAAGTTCGGCGGCGGATCATAAAATTAATAATGGAGCACGGCAATGTCGGAAGAATTTGAGAATAAGAACGTCGCGATGGTCGCATTGATTATCGGCGGCGTCGTCCTTTTGATCGGCCTCGTCGGCCTGGTCGTCAATATCTACACAACCTAGAGCGGCAAGAGCGGCTTAAGCCGGATCAGAGCAATTCGATAATAATCTCCGTCGGGCCCGTGGGCGCGTTGATCGCCCAGCCGTGGCCGGTCAGGTCGTAGGGGCACGACGACACGGCGCAGACCATATCCATATGTGCTTCAAGCACCACATAGCCGCCCGGCTTGACCACCGGCGCCGTCGGCGTGCTGAACATGAAACCGTCCTCCACGATTGTAGTGGTGAAGAAGTTCACCGCCAGGGGATAGACCGGGGGCTCGTCGCCGATCATCGCCAGGGCTTCGTTGAGATTGCCGACGCAACTGCGATGGTCGGGCACGCCGAACTCGGCATAGCGGATCGGATCGCACGGCGCGATGATGTAGTCGTGGATGCCCTCGGCGCCGTCCTCGATCATCTCGACCATGGGCCGGCGCTTGCGGCTGATCATGATGTCGCCAACCCGGGGGTGCAGCGAGCGGGTCGGCATCCAGCTGTGATGCGGCGATAGCCCCTCACTCATATCCTCGGCACAAAACGCAAAAAAATCCGCCGACTGCTGACCCTTCGGCGAGACC
>JAYGEF010000425.1:0-3617 GCA_046582535.1 Alphaproteobacteria bacterium | reverse complement strand
TCAGGCCCGGCCAACGCCATAGACGTGGTCGGCACCGGCGGCGACGATACCGGCACCTACAACATATCCACCGCCTCGGCCCTGGTGGTCGCCGGCGCCGGCGTGCCGGTGGCCAAGCACGGCAACAAGGCGGCATCGTCGAAATCCGGCGCCGCCGACGTATTGTCGGCCCTGGGCATCAAGCTCGACGCCGAATTTTCCCTGGTCGAGCGCTCGCTCAACGAAGCCGGCATCTGCTTCATGTTCGCCCAGCGCCACCACAGCGCCATGAAACACGTGGGTCCGACCCGGGTTGAGCTTGGCACCCGCACGGTGTTCAATCTGCTCGGGCCGATCTCCAACCCGGCCGGCGTGCGGCGCTATCTGGTCGGGGTCTTCGACCACGCCTGGATCGAGCCCCTGGCCCGGGTCCTGGCCAATCTGGGAACCGAGCGCGCCTGGGTCGTCCACGGCGCCGACGGCATGGACGAACTCAGCACCACGGGCACGTCCTATGTGGCCGAACTGGTGGACGGCGAGGTCCGCACTTTCGAAGTCAATCCCGGCGATGCCGGTCTCGAGACCGCCGCCCTCGAAGATCTGCTGGGCGGCGACGGCGAATACAACGCCGCCGCCATCCGCGCCCTGCTCGACGGCGAACAGGGCGCGTTCCGCGATATCGTGCTGTATAACGCCGGCGCCGCGCTGACCGTCGCCGGCGAGGTCTCTGGCATCCGGGATGGCGCGGCCGCGGCCGCCCTCGCCATCGACAGCGGCGCCGCCCGCGAGAAGCTCGACGCCCTGGTGCGCATTTCCAACGAAGAGGCCTGAGCCTTGAGCGACACCCTGAGACGCATCTGCGCCGACAAGCGCCAACTGGTCACTGATCGCAAGGCGGCGCGCCCCTTCGACGCGGTCGAGCGCGACGCCAAGGCGGCGGCCGCGCCGCGCGGATTCGCCGCCGCGCTTTCCGCCGGCGTGGCAAGCCATGGCCTAGCGCTGATCGCCGAACTCAAGAAGGCGTCGCCGAGCAAGGGCCTGATCCGCGCCGATTTCGATCCGCCCGGCCTGGCCCGGGCCTATGAGGCCGGCGGCGCGGCCTGCCTCTCGGTGCTTACCGATACACCCTATTTCCAGGGCGAAGACAGCTATCTTCAGGCGGCAATCGAAGCGGTCGATCTGCCGGTGCTGCGCAAGGACTTTATCGTCGATCCGTGGCAGGTGGCCGAGACCCGGGCCCTGGGCGCCGACTGCCTGCTGCTGATCATGGCGGCGCTCGACGACACCGCCGCCGCCGAGATCGAAGCGGCGGCTCTGGCCCACGGCATGGACGTGCTGATCGAGGTCCATGACGAAGCCGAGCTTGAGCGGACAGCGCGCCTGACCAGCCGGCTGATCGGCATCAACAACCGCAATCTCAAGACCCTCGAGGTCGACCTCGCCGCCACCGAGCGCCTGGCGCCCCTGGCGCCCGAGGGCAGTCACCTCGTGTGCGAGAGCGGCCTTCACGACCACGACGACGTGCTGCGCATGGCCCGCGCCGGAGCCCAGCGCTTCCTGGTCGGCGAATCCCTCATGCGCCAAAGCAATGTGACGGCTGCCACCGCCGCCCTGCTGGGCCGCAGCAGCGCGGCGGCCTGAACCATGAGCAAGCTCACCCACTTCGACGCCGACGGCAAGGCAGCCATGGTCGATGTCTCGGACAAGGATATTACCGAGCGCAGCGCCACCGCCGCCGGCCGGGTCCATGTCTCACCCGAGACCATGGCGCTGATCGCCGCCGGCGACATGAAGAAGGGCGATGTACTCGGCGTTGCCCGTCTCGCCGGCATCATGGCCGCCAAACGCACCCCCGATCTGGTACCCCTGTGCCACCCCCTGGCGTTGACCTCGGTGGCCGTCGACCTGGAATGCGATAGGGAAGCCGGCACCGTGGAAATCACCGCGACCTGCAAGCTCAAGGGCCGCACCGGCGTCGAGATGGAAGCGCTGACCGCCGTGACTATCGCCGCCCTGACCGTCTACGACATGTGCAAGGCCGTCGATAAGGACATGACCATCGGCGACATTCGCCTGCAACACAAAGCCGGCAGTCGCTCCGGCACGTATACCCGCGAGGACTGAATGCCGCCCCTGCTTCCCGTGGCCGAGGCCCTGGCCCGCGTCACCGCTGCCTTTAGCCCGCTGCCCGCCGAACAAGTAAGCATTGCCGACGGTCTTGGCCGGGTCCTGGCCGCGGATGTCGTCGCCCGCCTGACCCAGCCGCCGACCGCGGTCTCATCCATGGATGGCTATGCGGTACGGGCCGCCGACGTGGCGACCGCGCCGACGACACTCCGCCGGGTCGGCGAAGCCCCGGCCGGCGGCGCTCATGAGGGCAAACTTGGCGCCGGCGAAACCGTGCGCATCTTCACCGGTGGCCCCGTGCCCCATGGCGCCGACGCAGTTGTCATGCAGGAAGACACCGAGGTCCATGGCGACCGGATAACCATGGGCGTGGCGGCATTCGGAGGCGAATTCGTCCGTCCCGCCGGGCTCGACTTCTCCAAGGGTGATGTCGGCCTGACCGCCGGGCGCCGGCTGGCGCCCCGGGATATCGGTCTGGCGGCGGCCATGAACGTGCCCTGGCTGACGGTGCGGCGGCGGCCCCGTGTCGCCCTGCTCGCCACCGGCGACGAGGTCGTGCGCCCCGGCGAGCCGGTCGGACCCAACCAGATCGTCTCGTCCAACAGCCTGGCCCTCGCGGCCCTGGTCACCGAGGCCGGCGGCGAGCCGATAGACCTGGGCATCGCCCTCGACAACGCGGATTCCCTTGAGCGCATGGCGGCGGGCGCCAAGGGCGCCGATGTGCTGGTCACCACCGGCGGCGCCTCGGTGGGCGATCATGATCTGGTCCAGCAGGTGCTCGGCAAGGTCGGCTTCGAGCTCGACTTCTGGCGCATCGCCATGCGCCCCGGCAAGCCCCTCATATTCGGCGATATCAACGGCACGCCCCTGCTCGGGTTTCCCGGCAATCCGGTGTCGGCTTTGGTTTGCGCCATGGTCTTCCTGCGTCCGGCCATGGAGACCATGCTGGCGGTGGATAACAGCGCTGGTTCCGAGACCGCGGCTCTAGGCATCGACCTCGACGCCAATGACCACCGCCAGGACTACCTCCGAGCGCGGCTCGAGCCAGGCGCTAACGGAGAACTGGTGGCGACACCCTTCGCCAAGCAGGACAGCTCCATGCTGTCGACCCTAACCGCCTCGGGCTGCCTGGTCATACGGCCGCCCCATGCGGGTCCGGCCAAGGCCGGCGAGCGTGCCGAAATTCTGCGTCTTTGACCGCCAGCGTCAAAAAACGCGATCAATTCTAATTTTGTTCTTGACGGGTTTGGCGAACGCAACTAGAACATGTGGTGCGGTTGTACTTTTGTTCTAGATGTAGGAGGTTCCTCCATGCTGACCCGCAAACAACATGATCTGCTGATTTTCGTCCACAAATGCCTCAAGGCGGACGGCATCTCGCCATCCTTCGACGAAATGAAGGATGCTCTGGGCCTGCGCTCCAAATCAGGTATTCATCGGTTGATCACGGCGCTGGAGGAACGCGGCTTTATCCGCCGCCTGCCCCACCGCGCCAGATCGGAAGAGCGTCG
>JAYGEF010000386.1:0-3228 GCA_046582535.1 Alphaproteobacteria bacterium | reverse complement strand
CGACGCTCTTCCGATCTGGCGGTCATCGATGAAGCCCTGGAAGCCGACACGAACTTCGCCATGGGCCATATCTTTCGTGGCCTGGTCAATCTGACCCTGTGGGAAAGCAGCGCGGTAGCGGAGATCGAGACCAGCCTGGCGCGCCTTGATGATCTCCACGGCCAGAGCAACGACCGCGAACGCATGCATGGCGATGCGTTGCGCGCCTGGGCGAGCGGTGACTGGAATGGCATGCGCGGCCGCCTTGACCAGTTGCTCGCCGAATATCCCCGTGACCTGCTGGCCCTGCAAGTCGGCCATCAGGCGGATTTCTTCGCCGGCGACCGCGACAACTTGCGCGGCCGGGTCGAGCGCGCCCTGCCGGCCTGGAGCGCGGACGACTCCGCCTATGGCTACCTCCTCGGCATGCATTCCTTCGGCCTTGAAGAGTGCGGCGCGTACGCCGAGGCCGAGGACGCCGGACGCCGGGCCCTCGACAGGGATGCGACCGACTGCTGGGCCCAGCACGCCGTCGCTCATGTCCTGGAAATGCAGGCGCGTCAGGCGGAAGGCGTGGCCTTCATGGAAGACCGCGCCGAACATTGGGCCCAGGCGGACAATGGCTTCTGTTTCCACAACTGGTGGCACACGGCGATCTATAACCTGGACCAGGGCAACGCCGCCCGCGCCCTGGAAATCTATGACCAGGGTATCCGGCCAGAGCCCTTCGATATCCAGTTGACCATGCTCGATGCGGTCGCCCTGCTGTGGCGCATGCGTCTGCGGGACATGGACGTGGGCGACCGCTGGGACGAGTTGGCGGCGACCTACGAGAACACGGGTGAAGACGGCTTCTACGCCTTCAACGACATGCACGCCATGATGGCCTACACAGCCACCGGGCGGGGCGCGGCGGCGGAACAACTGCTCAAGGCGGTGGAAGACAAAGCCAATGCCAGCGGCACCGCCGCAATGATCGCCCGCGAAGTCGGTGTCCCCATTGTCCGAGCCGTCGATGCGTTCGGGCGGGCAGACTACGACACCGCGGTCGAGCTGCTCATGTCGGTTCGTTACCGGGCCCATCTGTTCGGTGGCAGCCATGCCCAGCGTGATATCGTCCACCGCACCTTGATTGAAGCCGCCATCAAGTCAGGCAATGGCGCCCTGGCCCAGGCGCTGACCAACGAGCGGGTCGCACAGCGGCCTGATTGCCCCTACAGTCGGTCGTTGCAGTCGCGGGCCCAAGCCTAGGAGGACAGAAGTGTTGAGTTCCGAGCAGATTGATCGCTACCTCGAGGATGGTTTCATCCTGGTCGAGAACGTCTTCGACAGCGAGACCATCGCTGGCCTGCGTCGGGCCACGGATCAACTGGTCGAGCGTTCGCGCGCCGTCGCCGCCAATGACGATATCTTCGATCTCGATCCGAGCCACACGGCGGATGAACCACGGGTGCGCCGCATCAAGAATCCGACGTCCCACCATGACGCCTACGATGCCGCCATGCGAACACCCAAGTTGCTCGATATTTTGTCGGCCCTGCTCGGCCCGGACCTGCGCTTCGATCACTCCAAGCTCAACTTCAAACCGCCCAGCGGCGGCGCGGCGGTGGAGTGGCACCAGGACTGGGCGTTCTACCCCCACACCAACGACGATATTCTGGCGGTCGGCGTCATGCTCGACGACTGCACCGCCGACAACGGCCCGCTGCTGGCGGTGCCCGGCAGCCACAAGGGACCGGTGTGGGACCACCATGAGGACGGCCACTTCTGCGGCGCCCTCAACCCGGCGGCCACCGACCTGGACTATGACTCGGCCCAGGCCCTGACCGGACCAGCGGGATCGGTCACCATTCATCACGTGCGCACGGTGCACGGCTCGACTGAAAACCGCTCGGATGCCCCGCGCCGATTGCTGTTGCTGTCCTACGCGGCCACCGACGCCTGGCCGCTCATGGGTTCCCACGATCACCGCGATACCGGCCTTGCCGGTTTCGACGACAAAATCCTCCGGGGCGAGCCGACCCTGACGCCCCGGCTTGAAGCGGTACCGGTGCGCGTGCCCCTGCCCCGCCCGGTCATCGAGGGCTCAATCTACGAGAACCAGATGCCCGTGGAAGGCCGCTCATTCGGCTCGGTCGCCGCCAGGTGAACAGGTCAAAACACCTCGGTTAACCAAATTGAGAGGCCATAACGCAGCATAAGGAGCGGCGTTGCGCGAAACCGGCAAAATGGGCCCTGGCAATAACGCCAGACCCTGTTTTGGGGGTTTCGATGAAATTATATAATCAACACAAGCGTTTCTTGCGCAATTTACTCGTGCCCGTGCTATTCGCCGCTGTTCTCGGCGCCAGCCAAACCGCTTCCGCTACGACCGACGACGCCGCGCGTCTGGTCCATCAGCTCGGCAATCAGACCATTGCTACCCTGCAGACGCCGGGATTGACCGTTGAACAGCGCGAAACCCGGTTCCGTGGCCTTTTGACCCAGGGCTTCGATCTCACCTTCATTGGCCGTTTCGCCCTCGGCAAATACTGGCGCGTGGCGACCCCGGAACAACAGTCCGCCTATCTCAATCTGTTTGGCGAATATCTGGTGCAAACCTACGCCACCCGCCTGGGCGGCTACGGCGGCGGCACCATGACCGTAATCGGCGCCCGCCAGGCCAGCGATAAGGACGTGGTGGTGCGCACCCAGATCGGCGCCACCGGCGGCCGGACCCTGATCGCCGACTGGCGGGTGCGGGCCGGTGCCCAGGGCTACCGCATCATCGACGTCATGATCGAAGGCATCAGCTTGGCTATCACTCACCGCGTGGAGTTCGCCGCCGTCGTCGAGCGCCACGGTATCGACGGCCTGTTGGCGATCCTGCGCGACCACACGGCGAGGACGCAGACCACGGCGGCTTTATTTTAAGCGCGTTCAAGCGCCACGCGGGCTCCCGCCGCATACGCGGCGACGCGCTATCGCGCTTGCCAGCGGCCAAGAGATGACCGCTGGAACGCCGCTCACCTTCTTTCTTTCAGCCCGCGACTGCGGGTCGCCGACCGTTCGGCACGAGCCCCAGTTTGTATGACAAGACCGGGCGCTTGAACGCGCTTTCCAAAAAATGCGGGTGCCCTACCCCACGGCGATCAATTCAAGCGGAGTCTTCGACAATATCTTAGTGCCGTCCTTGCCGTAGATCAGTGTGTCGATCAGGGCGGTGTTGAACAGGCTCTCGAAGTTGGTCACCATGTTCTCCTCGAACAC
>JAYGEF010000305.1:0-10990 GCA_046582535.1 Alphaproteobacteria bacterium | reverse complement strand
TCGCCGACCACCACCAGCCCGGTGGCGATACCGATCCGCACCGCGAGCCGACCGACCACGGCATGATCGGCGCTATCATTCAGCACGGCCATGGCGTCGACGACGGCGAGGCCCGTATGCAGAGCTCGCTCGGCGTCCTTTTCCAGGGCCTGGGGGTATCCAAAGTAGATCAGCACGCCGTCGCCCATGTACTTGGCGACGAAGCCGTCGAAATCCTGGGCGACGCGGCTCACCGCATCCTGATAGGCACGAATAACATCCTGCAAGTCTTCGGGGTCGAGCTTGGTCGACAGTTCGGTCGAGCCCATGAGGTCGCAGAACATGACCGTGATCCGGCGCCGCTCGCCACCGGACGGCGTGCCGTTTTCGGCGACTGGATTGCGCGCCAGGGGCGTCAACTCGCGCGGCGGCGTCACCGGGGACTGTTGCGCGGCGACCTGCGCACCGGGCGACCAGACGAGAAACTGCCCGTCAAGGTCCGCCGCCAGTCCCTTGTGTCGAATGAGCTCGGCCCGGATATCTTCGAAGAAGCTGTCGTCGATATCGAACTCGCGTCGGAGACGGGCATAGGAAACACGGCCTTCTGTCACCAGAAGCCAAACTGTCTCCTTGAGAATCGCCGTAAATTTCATGCCGCACCCTCGCCGGCCAGCTCTTTGTCTGGCTTCCGGGGTATTTCATATCACATCGAGGCAGGCGGTACAGCCGCCCTGGCGTCCGACGTCAGGGAGAGTTTTCGCTCGCGATAGAACACGTAAAGGCCTGATCCAACAATGATGGCCACGCCCAGCCAGGTGGTCCTGTCGGGAAAATCACCGAAGAACATCAGACCGAGAACAGTCGCGCCAACGATCTCCAGATACTGCAGCGGCGCCACCATGCTGGCGCCAACCCGGCGAACCGCAAGGACAATCATCCAGTGGCCCGTGGTGGCGATGACGCCAAGCGCCGCCAGCCACAGCCACTGGGTCACCGTGGGCCACACCGGCGTGAAAATCGCCACCTCGGCTTCACCGCCGAGCCACAGGGCAACCGACATGGTCAGGCCACCGAATACCCCGCTGTAGAACTGCATGACGGCGACACTGTCGCCCTTTGTCAGCCAGCGTGTCAGCGCCATGTAACAGGCATAGGTAAAAGCCGCGCCGGCCGGCAACAGGGATACAGGGCCAAATATTTCGAAGCTGGGACGAATGACGATCAGCGCCCCGCAAAACCCCACGGCGACAGCCAGCAACCGACGCCAGCCGACACGCTCGCCGAGGAACACCGCCGACAAAAGCGTCAAAATGAACGGTCCGATAAAAAATATCGAGATGGCATCGGCCAACGGCAAGCTGCCGAGCGAGGTGAAGAACATCAAGGTGCCGACGGCGATCAGGATGCCGCGCGCCGCATGGACCCACAGCCTGCGTCCAACCCGCAGGCCACCATGACGCAGGATGAACGGAAGCAGGAACAGGATCTGAAAGAAAAACCGGCTCCAGGCGATCTGACCGGAGGGCACCCAATCCAACAGGTGTTTGGTGATGGCGTCGATGCCCGGCAGGATCAACATTGCCAGGGCCATAAGCAACAGCCCGTGCTGGACGTCCTTGGCAGAAGTCGCGGTCTGACTAGACGACATCGCGGCTTTAGAACATCAGACTGCGGATTTCCCCTGGCAGGGTGACCGTCAGGCCATCGAGGTCATCGGTAATGATGATCTGGCAGCCCAACCGCGAGGTCTTCTGAAGGTCGAAGGCGAGGTCGAGCATATCTTCCTCGTCCTCGGTGACATCCGGCAGCCGATCAAAATGATCGGGCTCGACGATGATGTGACAGGTCGAGCAGGCCAGCGAGCCCTCGCAGGCACCTTCGATATCGATGTCATGCTTGCGGGCGACCTCGAGGATCGACAGACCGATCGGGGCATCAACCTCGATCCGCTCGCCGTCGGGGTGAATGAACGTCATCTTGGGCATGGCCGCGCTCAGACGAAGAAGGATTCGCCGCAGCCGCAGCGCCCTTTTTCATTGGGATTGTTGAACACGAAGCCGGCGCTCAGCTTCTCCTCGACGAAATCAAGTTCGGCGCCGGCGAGATACATGGCCGCCTCGGGATCGATCAGCACGGTGACGCCGTCGCTCTCGACCACCGCGTCGAGAGGCAGTTTGTCGTCGGCGAGGTCGATCGTGTAGGCCATGCCCGAACAACCGGCCCGGCGCACACCGATGCGCAGGCTCGGCGCCGCTTGGCTGTTTTCCTTCGCCAGATGCTTGATCCGAGCCGCCGCCGCCTGGCTTACCGTGATTGTCTGTGCGTTCACTGTTTTACTCCTCGATCCTTGGTCAAATCTATATAGAGCGCTGTTTACGCGGTTGAAGAGCGCGCGTACAAATCATTTCCGCGCGACCGCCGGTAAAGCGTAATCCAGGCCTCGATCAGGCGGTCGACGTCGCCTTCAGTGCTGGCCCAGCCGAGACTCATGCGTACGGCGCCGGCGGCCGCGTCGCCGTCGGCCGCCATGGCCGCCAAGACATGGGACGGGCCGACCTTGCCTGACGAGCAGGCCGATCCGGCACTGACCGCCACGCCGGCAAGATCGAGCGCCATAACCTGGGTCTCGCTGGCCAAGCCGGGCATGGTCAGGCAGGTGGTATTGCCGATCCGCGATGCGCCGGCGCCAAACACCTGAACGTCGGGCGCCACGGCCTTGAGAGCCGCCTCGATACGGTCGCGCAGACCGGTAACCCGCGCGGCGTCTTCGTGATCCTCGGCGGCCAGTTCAGCGGCAACGCCAAAACCAACCATGGCAACTACATTTTCGCTGCCGGCGCGGCGTCCGGTCTCCTGGCGGCCACCGCGAAGCATGGCCGACAGCGACACACCGTCGCGCAAAATCAAGGCGCCGACGCCCTGAGGACCGCCCATCTTATGGGCCGACAGGCTCAACAGATCGGCGTTGAGGTCGTCGAGGGAGATGGCAATTCGCCCGACGCCCTGAACCGCGTCACAGTGCAGCAAGGCACCGTGGGCGTGGGCTATCTCGCCGGCCGCTGCCACCGGCTGAACAACACCGGTTTCGTTGTTGGCCAGCATGAGCGATACCAGCGCCGGCGCCGGATCGGCGGCCAGGGCCGCCTCAAGAGCCGCCAGGTCGATGACGCCGTCACTATCCACCGGGGCGATGGTCGCATCAGGCGCCGCGGCCAACACCGAGTCATGCTCGATTGCCGAAACCACGCGGCGCGCCGAGGCGACGCCCGTCAGGGCCAGATTATTGGCCTCGGTTCCGCCCGATGTGACGATGACGTTGGCCGCATCGCCGCCGACCATTGCCGCGACCTGAGCCCTGGCGTCGTCAAAGGCGCGCCGCGCCAACCGACCAAAGCGATGAACCGAGGATGGATTCCCCACATAGCCCAACGCCGACGCCATGGCCTCGGCGACAGCGGGTTTAAGAGGCGCTTCCGCGTTGTAGTCGAGATAGCTGAGCGGTGGGCGGCTCACTTAATCGCCCGTAACTCCGCGACATCACCGGCCGATGCCGTGCCAGCCTTGGGCGCAAATAACTGGCTGGTCCCCATGACGCGACGGGCGCAGACGTCCTCGAGAGAGACGGAGCTCAGATACATATAAATCTGGTTGCCCAGTTCCTCCCACAGATCATGGGTCTGGCAACGGCTCTTGTTGCGGCGACAGCCTGATGGCGAACCGGGCTGACAACGCGTTGCCACGAGTTGTTCGTCGACAGCCAGAACCACGTCGGACACCCTAATTTCGGCTGCCGGCCGGGCCAGCAGATAACCGCCGCCAGGTCCCCGCACACTCCGCACCACCGAGCCGCGGCGCAGCTTGCCGAAAAGTTGCTCCAGATAGGACAGTGATATTTCCTGACGCTCGGCAATTTCGGCCAACGAAATCGGCCGGCCATTGCTGCAGGCCGCAAGATCTACCATGGCCATGACCGCATAGCGGCCTTTGGTACTCAGTTTCACGTCGTCGTTCCTCCCTAAACGCTTATGCCCCGGATGAGGCCCTATACCAAGGAGCGATAATAATGGCCCATAGGGATCATTATTATCGCTCCTTGGTATTAACAGGCTTGCTGTTTATTTGGATCGCTTTCCTGCTCGTCTTCAAAACTGTCCGGCGCTTTTCGCGCCTGTTTTTCTATCGCCGCTTCCAGATCCCTGACCCGGGCCGACAAGGTATCGATCTGATCAAGCAAGCCATCGATGGCCCGGCTCGTCGGATCGGGCATGTTGGGCGAGGTCGCGCCGTAAGCGACAAAGCGCTGCGGCTTCGACGGGTCATGACCACCCACGGCGCGGGCCGGAATACCCACCACCGTGACGCCCCGGGCGACATCCCTGACGACCACCGCATTGGCTCCAACTCGAGCGTCCCGGCCAACCGTGATGGGGCCCAGAACCTGGGCTCCGGACCCGACGATGACGCCGTCCTCGATGGTCGGATGGCGTTTCTGATTGATCTGGGATTCAGCGTCCACGGAGGGCGATGTGCCGCCCAGGGTCACCCCATGATAGAGCGTCACGTCGTCGCCAATTATGGCGGTCTCGCCGATGACGACGCCCATGCCGTGATCGATAAAGAAACGCTCGCCGATGACGGCGCCGGGATGGATTTCGATGCCCGTGAGGAATCGGCCGACGTGAGAAATGAAACGTCCGACCAGCTTCCAATCGTTGATCCAGGCCCAATGGGCCAGGTGATAAAGCTGCAGCGCATGGAAACTGGGATAGCAAAGCACGACCTCGGGCCGCGAGCGCACCGCGGGGTCGCGCCCAAAGACCACATCGATATCGGCTCTAATCCTCTTGAACATCTTGATACCCGGCGGCGAGTATGGCGCGCCGTTCGGCCGGGCCGGCGGCACCCCGTCAGATCGTGTCTGACTGGTCATATATATATCCCGACTAAACCGGTCAAGTATACGGCGAGATCCATTGTGCGAGCCTATGTGCATTCCCACTCACTGCGCTGGGTTATTTTGCTAAAGATACCGGATTTCGGGGTCTGAACACAAACCGAAATGAAATCACACACGTATGCCTGAAGTCATCATTAACGGGCCGGAAGGCCGACTCGAAGGTCGCTATCGTCACAGCGCCACGCCCAACGCGCCAATCGCCATGGTTCTTCACCCGCATCCTCAGTATGGCGGGACCATGAACAACAAGGTGGTTTACTCCATGTTTCAGACTTTCAGCCGTCACGGATTCTCCGTGCTGCGCATTAATTTCCGAGGAGTCCGGCGCAGCCAGGGTGAATTCGATAACGGCATCGGTGAGTTGAGCGACGCCGCATCAGCGCTCGATTGGCTGCAAACCATCAATCCCAATGCCAGCAATTGCTGGATCTCCGGCTTTTCCTTCGGCGCCTGGATCGCCATGCAGGTACTCATGCGCCGGCCCGAGATCCATGGGTTCATTGCCGTGGCGCCACCAGCAAACATGTATGACTTCGCGTTCCTCGCGCCCTGCCCGTCATCGGGCATGATAATTCAGGGTAGGGCGGACGAACTGGTGCCGGAACCCTCGGTCGCCCTACTGGCGGAGAAGGTCTCCAAGCAACGCAACATCGAAGTCGATTACAATATTATCGACGGTGCCGACCATTTCCTCAATGGCCACATCGACACCCTCGCCAGATACGTCAACGGCTATCTGACGAAGCGCCTCGGCTCCACGCCTACGGTTTAGTCCCGATTTCCGCGATAGAATGCCCCGCCGGTGAGCGGTCGTGGCACGCCCGTGGTTTCGGGAAGGGACAGAGGCAAACCCCGCAGGCTGCGTACCGCCAGATAGGCGAAGGCCTGGGATTCGATGGCGTCGCCCTGCCAGCCGACAGCTTCGACCGGTTCCACAGGCACCCCCAGGACATCGCACAAAGCGGCCATTATGGTCGGGTTGTGGCGGCCACCGCCGGTAACCAGCCAACGGCTTGGTGGTAAGGGCAGATGGGCCCGGACCAGTCCCACCGCTTCGGCGGTAAAGGCGGTGAGTGTGGCGGCGCCGTCAGCCACGCTCAATTCTCCCACGTTGGCGGTAAAGTCGGCGCGGTCGAGAGACTTGGGCGGCGGCCGGTCGAAATAGGGATGGTCGAGCAGCGTTGCCAAAACATCGTGATCAACCGTCCCCGCTGCCGCCAGGGCGCCATCAACGTCATGGCTGCCAGCATCATGGCGGCGCACCCAGTCATCAATCAGGGCGCAGCCGGGGCCCGTATCGAAAGCGCTGATAGCGCTACCTTCGCCAAGAAAAGTAACATTGCCCACACCACCCAGATTGAGAACCGCAAGGGGCCTCTCAAGAGCGCCGGCCAGGGCGGCATGATACAACGGCGCCAGGGGCGCGCCCTCACCGCCGGCGGCCACGTCGCGGCCGCGAATGTCACAGACCACGTCGATGCCGGTGCTATCGGCGAGTCGGGCGCCATCGCCGATTTGCCAGGTAATCCCCTCATCCGGGCGGTGGGCGATGGTATGGCCGTGAAAACCAATGACCGAGACCGCGCCCGGTGCCAGGCCCTCGCGATCGAGCAGGGCGGCCACCGCATTGGCGTGGGCCGCGGTAATGTCCCGCTCCACCGCCTTGATATCGCCTTTGCCGCCCAGGGTGGCGCGCAGCCGGTCGCGCAGGTCGTCGTCATAGGGCGTGGTCGACCAGGCGCCCGGCGACACCGTGCCATTGCCGTCAGTGCGGATCAGCGCCGCGTCGATGCCATCGAGGGACGTCCCACTCATGAGCCCCAACGCCAGGCAAACCTTCTGACCGTCCATTCTTCGCTCCCTCCGTTGTCCGGCGATAGTGAGTATGCTACACCGTCCGCGCTTGCTATCCGATACCGCAATCAACCGGCTATTTTTCCATGACCGAGCCCCGATCCGAATTCCTGCGCACGCTCCAGGCGCGCGGCTTTATCCACCAATGCACCGACATGGAGGCCCTGGACCATGTCGCCCTGAAGGCGCCCATGGTGGCTTACGTGGGCTACGATTGCACGGCGCCGAGTTTGCATGTGGGCAACTTGGTGTCGATCATGCTGCTGCGTTGGTTCCAGCGCTGCGGCCACAAGCCCATGGTGCTCATGGGCGGCGGCACCACCAAGGTCGGGGACCCCACGGGCAAGGAGGAAATGCGCAAAATCCTCAGCGATGAACAGATTGCCGAGAACATGGCAGGCATCAAGGCGGCGTTCAGTAACTTCCTCGAATTTGGCGACGGCCCGACTGACGCGGTCATGGTCAACAATGCCGACTGGCTCGACGATCTCAACTACATGGAATTCCTTCGCGACTATGGCCGGCATTTCTCGGTCAATCGCATGTTGAGCCAGGATTCGGTCAAACTCCGGCTTGAGCGCGAACAGCCCATGAGCTTCCTCGAGTTCAATTACATGGTGCTGCAGTCCTACGACTTCCTCGAGCTGTCCCGGCGCTACAACTGTGTCGCCCAGATGGGCGGCTCGGACCAGTGGGGCAATATCGTCAACGGCGTCGAGCTTGGCCGCCGCATCGACGGCACTCAGCTGTTCGGCCTGACCACGCCGCTGATCGCCCTGGCGTCCGGCGCCAAGATGGGCAAATCGGCCAAGGGCGCGGTATGGCTCAATGCCGAGATGAAGAGCGCCTACGACTATTGGCAATTCTGGCGCAATTCGGACGACGCCGATGTCGCACGCTTCCTGCGCCTGTTCACCGAGATGCCGCTGGACGACATCGCCGCCGCGACGGCCGAGGGCGGCGACATCAACGAGGCCAAGAAGCTGCTGGCCAACGCCGCGACGACCCTGTGCCACGGCGCCAATGCCGCGCGCAACGCCGCCGAGACCGCGCGCAAGACCTTCGAGGACGGCGCCATCGGTGATTCCCTGCCGGTGATTGGTGTCTCCCGAGCCGAACTCGACGCCGGCCTGCCGGCGTTCGAAGCCCTCCAGCGCGCCGGCCTGTGCACCAGTGGCGGCGAAGCCCGCCGGCTCATCAAAGGCGGCGGCGGCCGAGTCAACGACACCCCCTTCGCCAACGAAACCCAGTTGGTCTCCGCCGCCGATCTCAACGCCGACGGCGTCATCAAGCTATCGGCGGGAAAGAAACGCCACGCCCTGCTGCGCGCCGAGTAAGCGCGGCCCCTAGCGTTGCTGTTCGTCGCCAGGTTGCGCCTCGTCGTCGGCGGGCTCCAAACTATCGAGACGGAAAAGCTTGCGCAGGAAGCCGGGCGCCATGACCGACAAAGGATTGACCGTAACCACCGGATCGTCGAGGGGACCGACGAGCGTATAGTTCATGGCGAACACACCACCACCCTCCTCGCCGACAAAAATGTCTTTAAGAAACGGGAAATTGCCCAAGATGCTGTTGAACATGTACGCGGGGACAATAGTGCCTTCGAGTCTTGCGGTGTCGGTGGCAAGGTTAATCTGACCTTTGAATGTAAAACCCATGGCCGGACCCTTTGCGTAGGCGTCGTCGATTTCCATCAAGTCGCCGTGTTTGACGAAAGGCACAACGAGGTCGCTGAACGGCAGGCCCTCACCTTTCAACAGATCGAACACGCCGATCAATGACGCCACCGACAGGATACGCGCCAGCAACGGCGCGTTGATTACTTTGAAATCCTCGATATTGAGTTGGCCGGTCACCGCCCCATCGATTGCCGTGGGATCGAAAAGCGCATCGACCGTCAGAGTGCCGCCAATGGCGTCGTCGTAAATATCGAGGGCGCGCAAAAGCTCGCCGCCATCATCCGAGCCCATAAAGAATTTGCGGGCGCCGTTTTCACGGCCGATACGGACGTTGAGATGCTTGCCGCCGGGCAGCAGGCCATCGACGTTCATGGCTTCCCAACGGTCCTCGGTAAAGCGCAACTCGGCCTTCACCCCGTTGAAGGCGTGCCCGTTGCGGGTAATCACCCGGTCAAGGTCAGCACTAAGCTGGAGTTCGGGCAACGAGCCATCGGTATCGTAGTCGTCCAGGTAGGGCTGCAGATCGAGGCTGTCGCCCTCGATACCGATGCGATACCCACCGTCCATGTCGAACAGTAGCGCGGCGCGCACATCGTTTTTGCCGAACGCCAGCCGGTCCAGCTCGAGCCAGGCCAATTCCAGGGTCTCGGCGTCGACGCCGGCGCGGCCCTGGGCGGTCAAATCGCCGGCGGCGAGATTGAACACACCGGTGGTCTGCAGAATCTTGGGGCCGCTGAGAAATTCGAGTTCGACCACACCATCCACGCCAATCGGCTTGTGCCAATAGATTTCCGGAATCCGCGTCATGGTGTCGGCCAGGTCGGCGGTGATACGCCACTGACGGTTGCCGTCGGGCAGATCGAGTATCTCGATGCCCATATCCGCCGGCCCGGTGACGTAATTGCCGCCGGGCAGGCCAAGGGCCAGTCTTTGGGAATCGGTAAACCGCCCGGCGAAGCTATAGCGCCGGTCGAACGCCGCGTCGGCGGCGAAATTCTCACGCCAAACGCCGTCGCCGGAAACCCCGTTGAGAGCCAGCGTGCCGTTTACGTCCAGGCCACTGTTGTCGAGGGCAAGGCGCAACAGGCCGCCACTTATGGCCGGCCGGTCCGGCGTGGCGGCGACGGCAATATCCTCGAGATTGGCGATGGCGGCAATCTTCACGTCCTCGAGCAACAAGTCCTTGAGCAGGGGAAACGCCGCCCTGAATCCAATCCGTGCCGTGCCGGCCACCTCGCCGGGGCTGATTCCCAGCCGCTGGGGATAACCGAGAAAGGGATGGGCGAGAATTTCGAGGACGTGTTCGACGCCGCCACTGAGGTCGACGTCGACGGTCAGCTCGTCGCGGCCGCCCAGATCATTGATGATGAGCTGGGCCTCCCTGACCTCGACGCCCTGTACCGCGCCGCCCCAGGCCCGCACCTCGACCGTGTCGCCAGTAATGGTGGCAAGGCCATCGATACCGGTAATCGCCGGCAGCGGCGCCAGATAATCCACTGTGGCGCCTTCGATTTCCACGGTGGTATGAACCGCCGCGGCGGGCAGCCTTGGCAAGTCGAGGTCGCCGGGCTTGAGATGAAAGCTGGTCTGCGAATTGGTGATCGTCCCCTGGCGGATGTTGGTGACAACCCAATGGCGCGCCGCCGGCGCCAACGTGGCCGGCCAATAGCGTTCCAGATCATCGATCGGCAAATCGCTGACCGTCACCCCGGCGGCGATCAGCGGCTTATCGCCAAACCCCTCCACAAGTCCTTCCAGGGCAATTTTCGGGCCCCAAAGATCGATCACCGCGCTGTCGATGTGGAGGCGTTCTTCGGTCAGGGTCAGGGTGCCGGCGGCAGACGCCTGAGCAATGGCGATGGGATCCTCGAACAACTGGTCAAGCGCCAACTCACCGGCGCCGGCCGCGAGATTAAAGCCGATCTCGCGCAGGCCGCCGTCGTCATCGAGCACCAACTCAAGCCGGCCACTGACCGGGAACCGGCCCGCGGCGAGTTGCTCGAGGCCGGGAAACTCGGTGGCGAACCACGCCGGCCGCAGGTCGGTGAACTCGATGCCCACATGGGAGTCGGGCCAGCTGCCGCTGTATCGCGCGCCGATATCGAAGTTGGTCAGCCGCCCGGCAATGTCGATGGCAAGGTCGGCCGTAACCCCGACCCCTTCGCCGTCCCGCGACAACACGATCGTGGCGAGGGGCGCATGCCAACGCCGATCCAATTGCCGGTCGATGATCGCCAGATCACCGGCAATGATGCTGATCCGCTCGAGATACCCCATCTCACGCTCCGGGTCTGGCGGCGCCAGTAGATCAGCGAACAACAAACCTGCAAGTCCGCCCGATGCGCTGGCCTCCTCGCCGAGGCCAAACTCGAAGCGGCCGTCAACGCCCCGGACCAGGGTGATTTTTGGGGCGATAACCTCTAGCACCGTGGGCGCCACCAGGCCACGCCACATGGCCGCGACGCTTAGGCTCAAAGAGACTTCGGGAGCGCTGGCGGCGACCGCGCCTTCGGCGCCGACC
>JAYGEF010000296.1:0-4649 GCA_046582535.1 Alphaproteobacteria bacterium | reverse complement strand
GGCAAAGCCTATTCCAATGTTACCATGCGGGCGACTACCTCCGCATGAGCCATGCCGCTGAAGCTCGCGGGATCGGCGCCTTCCCGCTTAAGCCGCTCCAACATGGCGGACCGTCCGGCGGCGTCGATCCAGCCAAGAGCCTCCGCTTGAGCAACGAACTCGCCTTGTTCCCACAATTGAGCCGTCACCCCATACAATCGTGCTTTGGCTTGCGGGGTGGGCGGACAACCGAAGGTCGCTACGGCGCTAAGAATTTCGAAGCCTGCATGGGCTAGGATCCCCGGCAATACGCGGCCGAGATCCGGATTTCCGTCATTGTGCAGCGTAACCCGCCGCAGAATTGATCTGGCTTCTCGCAGTGCCGATGTATCGGAATGATAGAGGCTCGCACCAAAGTCCATTTCGCGAAAGCCAACCAGTCCTCCAGGTTTCAGAACCCGTTTCACTTCGGCCAAGACCGGATCGAGATCGCTGAACTGCATGAGAATCGTATGACCGAACACGGCATCGACGCAGTGGCCAGCCAGCGGAAGATCATAGACGCTGGCGGTCTCGAACCGACAATTTTTTCAGGCCAAGGGATGCGGCCCGATCCCGCCCAAGCGCGACCTGAGACGGCTCGATATCGATGCCAATAACGTCGCCCGGCGCGGCGGCGGCAGCGAGGCCGACCGTGATTGAACCTGGGCCGCAGCCCAAATCGAGCACGCACATACCCGGCGTCAGATGACTAAGGAAGAATCGGGCCGCTACCTTGGCTGGCCTGCTCCCCAGCATGCCAACAGCGGCTGGGCTGTAGCCAAATGTATAAACTCGATCCTTGTCGCGACCCTCGCCCATCAGACACCCTCCCGCGCATGCCACTCAAAGAAGGAATAATTTCAGCATACAACTATCACCCACGGTTGATTTATTTCCTTATAAAGACCTACCCGGCCCAGTATCGTTCTCATTTGGACGACATATTTCGCGCTACGCTTCGATGAATTGCCCAATGTCCGCTTGTGGCTACAAGCAGATATAGGAGGCGTGAGCTGAAATGTGAGCTATACCCCCAGAACCGGACATTGGAAACGCAGCGTACTGCCGGCGTGAGGATTATCAGACGTCGTCAAAGCAGCCCGCCGTCGAACGGCAGTTCGGTGATTTCCTGGCACATCTTGATGACCCCGCTCTGGTAGTCCGGGTCGGTGGCGGATTCGTTTTCCAGGACGCTGAAGAAAGCCACCGAGACGCCGCTTTCCGGGTCGGCCAGCATGTATTGGCCGCCGTAGCCGCCGTGGCCGATCCAGCGGCCGTTGGTCTGCATGTGGCGGCCGTAGCGCAGCCAGTCGCGCGGCGCCGGCATGGTCGGGCCGGGGTTGTGCCGGGCCTCGTCGATGAAGGCCCCGCTGCCGATGGTCTGGTCGTGGATCCCGATACCGCCCCGGGCGAAGATCTGGCCGTAGCGGGCCAGGTCCCGCGTCGTCATGGAGGCGCCGCCGTTGAGCACCGGCACGCCGTCCCGGTCAGTCGACATATAGCAGTGGTCTTCGATGCCGGCGGCCTCGACGATATCGATCAAGTGTTCGCGGAGCGAGCGGCCGGTGAGGCGCTCGACGATCCACTCGAGCACGTCGGTGTTCGATGACTTGTAGAGGGCGGCGCCGCTGCGGTTGATCACGTCGTCGCTGGCGATCTTGCAAATGAACGCGCGGGCGCTGAAGTCGCTCTGGCCAGGGCCGGGCAGGCGCCAGCCCATGGCCACCTCCTGGTCGAACACGCTGGCTGCCGGGTCGCCGTAATCCTCGCTGTAGTCGTTGGCGACATTCATGTCGATAACGTCGCGCAGGGTCGCCGCGGCATAGCCCGAACCGATTTCCGGCAGGTGGTCGGCCACCGTGTCGGCGAGGTCGAGGCGGCCGTCCTCGACCAGACGGCCGATCATCAGGTTGAGGGTGGTCTTGGTGATCGACTGGATGCTGTGGGGACAATGGGGCCCGAAGTCGGCGGCGTAGGCCTCGAACAGCAGTTGGTCGCCGCGCAGCACCGCCATGCCCGAGAAGTAGTCGAGCCCGGTGAAGCGGCGCACCGCTGGCAATTCGGCGATGCGCAGGTCGATGTCACGGCGCAGGGTCATGACGTCGCGCGCGCGCAACATCAGGCCGTAGCGGTTTATGCGGTGCAGGTTATGCCAGCCCCAGCGCCGGTTCTCGGCGGTATTCCAGGTCGGGCGTCCGCCGGGACCGATGACCAAGTCGGGGTTGGGCGCTGTGGGAACCGCATTTGACGTCATGATCGAGATACTCCGAGGCGTCAGAAGAAAAAGGACATGGTCCGGGGAATCAGGGTCTGATCGAGAATGACTTTACGGATCGCGATACGCCACGAACCATCGACCGGACGAAACCGGTCCTCGCGTCGGCCGACATAACTTACCTCGGTCCGCTCCAACCGCGACTGATAGACCAGCAGATTGCAGTGCACATCCAACTCGCCGTTGTCCTGTTCTTTAATTTCCACGTTCGAGACGAAATAGCGCATGCGCGAAGGCGGCCGCTCGGCGTGGGCCAGAGGCGACTGCAGCCGTTCGACACGGGCGGCGAGGAATTTCTTGTCGTCGTCGAAGTAGGCCATTTCGCCGTCGCCGGCGACCGCGTCCGGTTGACCGTCGACCGTTTCGCGCGCCGGCATCCAATAGCGGGAATCGTCGGTGAAGAGGTCCAGCCATTCCTCGTAGCGCAGCTCACTGAGTAGACGGACCTCGCGATAGAGGAACTGTTCGACACTGTGCTGCAGCGCGCCGTCAACCATGGGATTCGCCTCCCTCGGGAGCATTGAAAAGCGTCGCCCAGTGCTCATAGAAATTGATCTGATTGGTTTCCGATATGTACGGGGCGAAGCGGCCAGGGCACCCCTCGGGACCGTCCAGCAGCGCCTGTCCCACATTCATCTGGTAATTGAAGTCGAGCCGCTGGCCGACCACACCCCGGGTCGCCTCGGTAACTTGTTCGAAGTTTTCCGTGTCGTCTTGGGCGGCGATGCCGGTTACCGATTGGATGCGCGTGAAGTCGACCCGCGCGCGGTCCTTGATGATTTGAGGTGCGTCCCGGTCGATGCCGCACCAGTTCCACGCCTCGATCCGCCCCGGCCCCTTGGGCAGCCACAGATAGAACCCTATGGGGCGGAGCGCACTGAAGTCATTGAACGAGAGATTGGGAAACAGGTTGCTGAACGAGAGGGCGTATAGGCCGGCCTGGCTTTTGGGAAACGCCTTGATCAGCCGCTGCTGACACTCTTTCACATACACGATGACCTCGGAGCCGTACTCCTGGGCCAGTTCCAGGTCGGCCGCATAGCGTTCGCCGTGAAATACGATACCGGTCATGCCGTGGCCGTTGTCGAGCCCGATGTTGTAGTATTCCGCTTTCTCGCCGGCAGAGCCCGGGCGTCGCCGCTGAGGATGGCGTAACTGCCGATCAGGGTTCGCCGGGTTGATCTGGCGGATATCGAGTTTGAACATTGAGCCGTGGGAATAGGGCAGATGATAGGTATCGCCGGCGAAGTTCTCGCTGGCGATCTTCCAGTTGGCGTTCAGGGAATAGCGCTGCATGCCGGGAACAAACTCGATGCCGCCGACCTGGCGCTCGATCATGACATCCAGGTACCAGCGGAACTCGCCGAGGAAATCCTCCAGGCTCTCGGCGCCGGCGTCCCAGTTGCCGAAGATCATGCCACCGTAGATGGTTAGCTTGGGCACTTCCAGGAGGCCCCATTTGCTCCGATCCAAGCGGTCCCCATAGACGTCTTTGCCCAGGGGCACGCCCTTGAGTTCGCCGGTATTGGCGTAGGTCCAGCCGTGGAAGCTGCAGGTGAACTGGCGGGCGTTGCCACGATCAGCGCGACATACCTTCATGCCGCGATGGCGGCAGGAATTGAGAAACGCCCGGACTTTGCCGTCGCCGCCGCGGCACACCAGGATCGGATCTTCGCCCATATAGGCCGTCATGTAATCGCCGGGCTCGGAAATTTGTGATTCGTGACCGAGGAACAGCCAGCAACGGGCAAAAATGCGCTGTAGTTCCGCCTGATAAATCTCCGGGTCGAAGAAGATTTTGCGGCTGACCAGCCCTTCATCGATATTGACGTACGACTCGGACCCCTTCATGGGTGGGCTCCTCTGTTTCGGATAGGATTGCGCGGGGATTGTGGCGGAGGATGGCCAGCGACCTTAGCATGGCGCTCATCCGTGAGGGAACGGTGTACGACAGTTGGGCCGACCGATGCTCGTCTGCTCACCATAGTCGGACGATCACCGGTTCAGGAATGGCCTAACAGTTGTCTAATTCGTTCCAGCGTGGTTCAGTTCCGCCGCGACGTACACCAGTATTTGCCGGAGATTTCCCTATGCCGAAGGACGGCCTCGATTACCTGCTCGACCCTGTCAGTGTTGCCGTGATCGGCGCTTCTGAAGACCTTAGAAAGTTCGGTGGCCGGGCCTTTCACAACCTCATCGAAGGCGGCTATACGGGCCGCATCGTGCCGATTAACCGGGCCCGCGACAGCCTGCGCGGCATCGAGGCCTTTCCAACTATCGCCGAGGCCCCTGGTGAGATCGACGTCGCCGTTCTCGCGGTGCCGTCCCAGTTCGTCGACGGCGTGGTCGGCGA
>JAYGEF010000116.1:0-8085 GCA_046582535.1 Alphaproteobacteria bacterium | reverse complement strand
GGAAGAAAATGTGCATCACCGTGGCCCTGGTCGCCCCCATGGTACGCAGGATGGCGATGTCGTGGCTCTTGTCCTTCACCAGCATGATCATGCTGGAAATGATGTTGAAGGCGGCCACCACGATGATCAGGGCAAGGATGAGGAACATGACGTTGCGCTCGACCTCGATGGCGCCGAAGAACTGGGCGTTGGCCTGCTGCCAGTCCCAAACCCGCCCACGCGCGCCGATCAGTTGTTTGAGCTCGCGGACAACCGCCGCCACCGCCATGGGCTCGTCGACGGTGAGTTCGATGCCGGTCACCGCGCCCTTGAGGCGGAAATAGATCTGGGCCATGTTCAGGGGCATATAGATGAAATTGGAATCGTATTCGTACATGCCCACATGGAACGTGCCGACCACCGTATAGGCAGCACTACGCGGCACCGTGCCGAAAGCGGTCGGCATACCCTTGGGCGACAACAGGGTTACGCGGCCGCCGATGGGGATTCCCAGGCGTTCGGCCAGGCGTTGGCCGATCAACACACCGTCGCCGGCGGCGAAACTATCCAATCCACCCAAGGTGATCGCTTCGGCGACGACGACTTGATTGCCGAGATCCATGGCATCGACACCGCGAACCAGGGCGCCGGCGGTCAAGCCGCGCTGGGAGGTGGCCAACACCTGGCCATCGATGATCGGCGCCGCCCGCTGGACGCCGTCGATAGACAGCAGCTGGTCGGTCAGCAGCTCGTAGTCGATCAGTTCGCCATTGTGGCCGTAGACGGTGATATGGCCGTTAACCCCGAGGATGCGGTCCAGCAGGTCATGACGAAAGCCGTTCATCACCGCCATGACGATGATCAGGGCGGCGACCCCGAGGGTGATGCCGAGAAACGAAAATATGGCGATGACCGAGACGAAGCCTTCCTGGCGCCGGGCTCGCAAATAGCGCGTCGCGACCATCCATTCGAAGGCGGAAAACATCAGAATTTTACCGTTTAGGCCGTAAGGCGTGCCACCGCCGCCTCGGCCGAGAGCTCCTCGCGCTCGCCGGTGGCGCGGCGCTTGAGTTCGACCACGCTGTTCTTGATGCCACGCGGTCCGATCGCCACCTGCCACGGCAATCCGATCAAATCCATGGTGGCGAATTTAGCGCCGGCGCGGTCGTCGGTATCGTCATACAGCACGTCGACGCCGGCCGCCGTCAACGTCGCGTAAAGCGCGTCGCAGGCCGCCGTGCAGGCGTCATCGCCGGTTTTGAGGTTGATCAGGCCAACCGCGAACGGGGCCACTGAATCGGGCCAGATAATGCCGTCGTCGTCGTGGCTCGCCTCGATAATCGCCCCGGTCAATCGCGACACACCGATGCCGTAGGAACCGCCATGAATGGCCGTTGGCCCGTCAGGGGTCTCGACAACACAGCCCAGGGGCTCGGAATATTTGGTGCCGAAGTAGAAAATGTGGCCGACCTCGATGCCCCGGGCGGTCACTAGATCGGCCTCTGGAACCGGGCACGTGCCCGGGTCATGTTTTTCATCGGTCGCGGCATAGAGCTTGGTCCAATTGTCCATGACAGCATCGAGATCGTTATAGTCGATGTCCGAAGCAAGCACGTCGAAGTCGTTCCAATCCTTATGGAAATACAACGCGCTTTCACCGGTATCCGCGCGGATCACGAACTCGTGGCTAAGATCCCCGCCGATCGGCCCGGAATCCGCGCGCATGGGGATTGCCGTGAGGCCCATGCGGGCGTAGGTTCGCAAATAGGCCACGAACATCTTGTTGTAGGAGCGCTTGGCGCTGTCGAAGTCGAGATCGAAGGAATAACCGTCCTTCATGAGGAATTCGCGGCCGCGCATGACCCCGAAACGGGGGCGCACCTCGTCGCGGAACTTCCACTGGATATGATAGAGATTGCGCGGCAGGTCGCGATAGCTCCGCACCCCGGCCTTGAAAATCTCGGTGATCTGCTCTTCGTTGGTCGGGCCGTAGAGCATGTCGCGGTCGTGGCGGTCCCGGATACGCAGCATTTCCGGGCCATAATCGTCATAACGCCCACTTTCGCGCCACAGATCGGCTGGCTGGATGGTCGGCATCAGCACTTCGTGGCAGCCGGCCGCGTTCATCTCCTCGCGGACGATTTGTTCGATGCGTTTGAGCACGCGAAAGCCCAGAGGCAGCCAGGAATAGATGCCGGCGCTCGACTGGCGGACCATGCCGGCCCGCAGCATCAGGCGATGGGAGACGATCTGCGCCTCGGAAGGGTTTTCCTTGATGATCGGCAGGAAGTACTGGGATAGGCGCATCGGAACTCCGGCTTGGCGCGGGGTGGCAAGGGCCGGGAGACTTTAGGCAAAGGCCCTGACAATTACAATCCCCGTCCATGGTTCATCTCGAGGGCGAATAATCTTTATATTATAAAACGATATATGGCTTTATTAAGGCGAAGTTTTAGTTTCGAACGCTCAATTATCCTGCTGTTCGGCACAAGCCTCGGCGATTGCCGTCTGCTGGTGGTCGGATATGCGCTGTCCGTCGAAATTGACATCGCCATCGCGCAAGGTTACCACGCCGACGCTGGCGTGGGCGCCGAACACGTCGATCTGGCCGCCGTTGGCGACGAAGTCCGCCTCATCGCCGACCACACCGTCAGTGGCGATTAACGGGATATCGATGCTGACGACCACGTCATTGGGATCGATATTGAGCTGTCCCGATGGGTTGTAATCGACATCCGCATCCGGCTGATAAGCCACATCGTCGGCGGGCGCATGGGCGGTAATGGCGGCGCAGTTATCGGCGGTGACCGTCAGCAGGGTCGCGGCGGCCGGGGATGCCAGCAGAACCATGAGCAATGTCAGAACGCGCGCCATGGGCCCAGATTAGGCGCCGATGACTTAAGAAACCATTGCCCCCACGGCGCCGGCCCCGCGCAGCGCCACGATCGTTATGGCAATGGCGACGGCGAAGGCCACGGTCAACACCATATAGGCGTCCTGGAAAGCCAGAGAACTGGCCTGGGCGGCGACCATGCGGCCAAGATAAAGATAAGCCATGGACCATTGCTCACCATAGGTAAGTCCATGCTCGGCCAACAAATCCATGACCGGAAACAGCACATCAGCAGTGGCACCGCTTTCCGCGGTCTGAGTGGCGGCATAAAACTCGCCGTGGCGCGCGGTCCGGTGGTCAAGAACAAGGGCCAGGCAGTTGACCCCCATGGCGCCGCCCAACATGCGAATGAACGTCAGGGTACCGGCGCCGTAGGGCAGCAGGTCGCGGTCAAGTTCCTGCAATGCCACCGACGACAGGGCCGGCATGATCAGAGCCAGACCGATCATGGCCAACGACCCCCACAAACCCATGTACCAGAACCCGGTATTGACATCGATAACACTGAGAGCGAAGGCCGACAGGCCGAACAGGGACATGCCGGTGACGATGGGATAGACCGCTTTGAAACGGTGGGAAATCCAACCGGCAATGGGATACATGGGAAAACTCGGTAAATTTACCACCAGCAGCAATAAGCCGGTCTCGGTGCCCGTGTAGCCCTGTATGGTACGCACGAAAATCGGCATCAGGTAAAACGTACCGAACATACCGGCGCCGAAGATAAAGCCGACCAGAGACGTCACCAGAAAAGTCCGGTAGGTGAACAAGCGAACGTTGAGCAATGGGTATTTGGTCCGGCACTCCAATTCAATCACGGCGATGGCGGCAAGCGCCGAGAACAGCAGCAACGATAACACCGTAACCGACGACCAACCCTCCCGCTGGCCACTGGAAATACCGTTGAGGAACATGCTCACAGACCCGGCAACAAGCAGGAAGCTCACCCAGTTGAGCCGCGCCTTGGGCAGATCATCGCTGCGCCCGGGCAAATAGCGCGCCGCCATCAAAGCGCCCAGAGCCATGAACGGCAACGCCCCGGTAAAGACGTAATGCCAATCGACCACGTCGACGATCACGCCGCCGAGGGCCGGGCCGATGGAAGGACCGATCATGACACCGAAACCGAACATACCCATGGCCTTGCCCCGCTCGTGGAGCGGAAACGCCATGAAAATGACATTGAGGCCAAGCGGCTGGATCAGCCCGGCGCAACTGCCCTGGACCACTCGCGCCAACAGCACCGTCTCGAAGGTCGGCGCCAGTTGCCCCATGATTGATGAGATGGCGAACAACACGGAGGCGATGATGAAAGTATTGCGCGGCCCCAGGTTGCGCACGAACCAGGCGTTGAGCAGCATGCAGACAGTGGTCGCCGTGAGGAACCCGGTCATCAGCCAGTGGACCCGGTCCTGGCCGACCCCATAGGCGCCCATGATATCGGCGATGGCGACGTTGATCATGGTCGAGGCCATGATCGTGGCGATCATGCCCAGGGTGACAGTAATCGTTGCCCCCCACTTGTTTATTTCCTGGTGGGCCGGCCGGGCCGCCGGAGCCGCCGCCTCAGTCTCTGTCGTCGACACGGATGAAGACCTCGACCATCATCCCCGGCTTGAGCAGACCATCTTGCTGGTCGATGGCGATACGCACGGGAATGCGTTGGGTTACCTTGGTGAAGTTGCCGCTGGGGTTGGGGTTGGGCAGCAACGCGAACTCGCTGGTCGCGGCATGGGTAATCATCTCGACCCGGCCCTGGAACTGGCGGTCCGGATAGGCGTCGATTTCGAGCCGGACTTCCTGGCCGATATGGACGTTGCGAATATCGGTCTCGCGAATGTTGGTCAGAATATATATGGCCTCGGGGTCATGAAGCAGGGCGATGCGCTGGCCGGCCCGAACATACTCACCAACCTCGACGAACGCGCGACTGACCACGGCGTTGATCGGACTGGTAATGGTCCTGTCGGCAACGTCAAGACGCTGTCGGTCGATCCGGGTCTGGGCCTCGATTTTACGGAATTCGAGGGTCTCGCGCTCACGCTCGAGCATGGTGATTTCGCGGCGTGCCGCTTCGGCCTCGCCGACGAGAGCCGCAGCGGTGGCCACCTGGGCCCGGGCGCGAACCAATTCTTTCTGGGTGGTCAGGTAATCGGTACGGGCCTCGTCGTGGACCTTGACCGGAATGACGCCGCTTTCCGACAGTTGCTGGGCGCGGGCCAACTCACGCTCGGCATATTCGTACTCGTACTCGACCGTCTCGACCAGGGCCTGAGCGGCGGTGAGCCTCGCCTGCTCGCTGGTAATCCGGCTTCGCGTCTGACCGTCGACCATGGCGATTTCGGCGGCCAACTCGGCCCGCTCGGCCTCGATACGATTGATTTCCGCCTGCAATTCCGCAAGGCGCGCCTGGGCGTCACGGGAGTCGATCACCGCCAGTACGCTACCCTCACGGACCTCGCTGCCCATGCCGACCCTGCGCTCGACCACCCAGCCGGCAACCCGACTGCTGACGGACACCATATCGGCACTAATTCGCGCATCGGTCTCGTGGACGTAGAGCAGCGCGTTACGGGTCCAGTCGAACGCCCATACGGCGAGCCCCGCCACCATCAGCGTCAGCAGGGTAACTCGGGCAATCTGCGCACCACGCCGCCGGGGCGGCGCTTCGGTCAACACGGTGGTATCGCCGCCACCGCCGGACTTCGTCGCCTGAAAGTTCATGACTCCGCCGTCCCGGCGGTTTCGGGGTCGAAGGCCCGAGCCTCGACGGAAACGTAGCCGAACACACGAATGCATATATCCAGTTCCTCACCGCTAAGGTCGGCAAGCAGGACATCGCGAAGCTTGTGCAGTTCGACCTCCGCCAGGCCCAAAATCGCGTTACCCCCATCAGTCAGGTGGACCGTGTTTGCGCGCCGGTCATGGGCGGCAACGCGACGCTCGACCAGATCCCTTTCGACCAGACGGTCGAGCACGCCAACCATGGTCGGCCCTTCCACGCCGACGATGGCCGCCAGTTCCTTTTGCACCGGGTCTTTGTCGGCTCTGGCCAACTGGGTCAGGGTTTGCCACTGCATAAAACTGAGACTCAGAGGTCGCAAATGACGATCGATCTGAGCCCGCCACAGGCGCGCCAATTCGCCGAGTTTGACGGCAAATTCGAAACGCTGCGTCGCTAACAATTCAGAAGTCGTCGGCGATCGGGCGACGATGTCATCCATGGGCACAAAGCCCTCAAATAAGAAAACGATTTCATCGCTAATTTAGTCGCCTACCAAATAGATTGCTACACTAATTATTTCTCTTCCTAATCGTATGATCGAATGACCGGTACGGCCAATTGCTATATCCAAGGATTGCCCCACGAGTGGCGGCCACCAAACGATGGCGAGGGAGTCCGCGAGAGAGCCATGGCGACACCAACAATTCCTGAAATTCAGCAACTAGCCCTCGATGTCTTTGGCCGCCGCCTGACCGCCGCCGAGGTCAGAGCGCTCGGCCGCGGTGTCGAGGCCATGGCCAATTCGGTGCGTGTGCTGGAAACCTATCTGGACAAGTCCGATAACGGCGAGCCAGCCACCGTGCCCCACTTCACGGCCTTGGGCGACGACCATGAGTGACGAGCTCACCTACGCGACAATTTCCACATTGGCACCGCGCATCGCGGCGCGTGAAATTTCACCGATTGAGGTAACCGAGGCGGCCCTGGCTCGCATCGAGCATCTCGACCAAGGTCTCAACTCCTTCATCACCGTTACAGCCGAACAGGCTCTCGATAGCGCCAAAAAGGCGGAACAATCGATCGCCGCCGGCGACTACCGGGGACCGCTGCACGGCATTCCAGTGGCCGCCAAGGACCTGTTCGCCACCAAAGGCGTGCGCACGACCGCCGGCTCGAAACTCTATGCCGACTGGCGACCCGATCATGACGCCACCACCGTGGCGCGCCTCGCCGACGCCGGCGCCGTGCTCCTGGGCAAGACCAACATGCACGAGCTCGCATACGGCACCAAAAGCAATAACCCCCACTACGGGCCGGTGCGCAATCCGTGGGACCGGGTCTGCCATCCGGGCGGCTCAAGCGGTGGTTCGGCGGCGGCGGTCGCGGCCGGGCTGGTCATGGGCGCCCTGGGCAGCGACACCGGTGCCTCGATCCGCCAGCCCGCCGCGTGCTGCGGCATTGTCGGCCTCAAGCCGACCTACGGCCGAGTAAGCAAATTCGGCGCCGTGCCTCTGGCCTGGAGTATGGATCACGCCGGCCCCATGACCCGAAGCGTGCACGATGCGGCGCTCATGTTGCAGGTTCTGGCCGGCCACGACCCTCTCGACCCGACAACCGCGGACCGTCCGGTGCCCGATTACACGGCGACCATAGATCAGGGCATCGAGGGCCGTCGTATCGCTGTCGCCCGGACCTATTTCTTTGACGATTGCGGCCCCGGCGTGGCCCATGCCATGGAAGTCGCCATCGACACTCTGCGCGGCCTCGGCGCTATTGTCGAAGACGTGGAAATCGCCGGCATGGCGGAAAGCCGGGCGGCGAGCACACTGATTATTTCGGTCGAGGCGGCGGCGCGGTTCGGCCGCGAGGTTCGCGAACAGCCGGAGGGATTCAGCGACGAGTTGCGCGACTCCATAACCATGGGCGCCTTCTTCACCGCCGAGCACTACTTGCTGGCGCAACGGGCGCGACGCCGGATGAGCGCGGGCACCAGGCGACTGTTCACAGGCTATGACGGCGTCATCATGCCGACCCAGGCCGTCACCGCCGGCCCCATCGACGATGACCCGCCGAAACACGGCCTGCTGCGCTGGCGCAATACGGAGCATTTCGATTTGACCGGCCTGCCCGCCATATCGCTGCCCTGCGGCTTCGCCGGTGATGGACTCCCGGTTGGCCTGCAAATTGCCGGCAACGCCTTCGACGAAGCCGGAATCCTGCGCGTCGCCCAAGCCTACGAGCAGGCCACCGAATGGCACCTGAAGCACCCGGCAGTGGACTAGAACGTGTCCTGCCCCCCTATAACTGGTCCACATGGTTTGAGATATTCAACGACGATGTGGAGGTTTTGGGATGGCAAGGAAGCGATATTCCGACGAGGATGTATTGAACCTGCTGCGCCAGATCGAGCTCAGTCTGGCGTCTGGCAGCAGTGTCGAGACGGCCTGCCGGTCGGCCGGCATCAGCGATGCGACCTACTATAATTGGC
>JAYGEF010000155.1:0-7715 GCA_046582535.1 Alphaproteobacteria bacterium | reverse complement strand
TCGCGTCCGTTGAGACGCAATGTCAGGCATCAAATTGATCGTGCCGAGAACTTGTAGCCGCAGCCGCGAACCGCAACGATGAGTGACGGTTTTCGCGGGTCAATCTCGATCTTCTTGCGGAGACGGCTGACCACCACGTCGATGGTCCGGTCGGTCGGTGCCTCGTCATGATGGCTTATGGCATCGAGTAAATGGTCTCGGCTCAGCACTCGATTCGCCGCCCGGCCTAGGGCGGCGAGCAGGTTGAATTCAGCTGGCGTCAGCGGCACGTCATCGCCGTCGGGACTGAACATGGCATGGCCCGACACGTCCAGGGTCCAACCGCTGAAATGGAGCACATCGGCTTGCTCTCGGGGGTCCATGGACGAATGGCCGGCGTTGGCGCGTCCCAAAAGATTGCGGACGCCAAGCGAAATTTCCCGAGGATCACAGGGCTTGGTCAGATAATCGTCGGCGCCCAATTCCAGGGCGGCCAGACGATCGTCATTGGCTTTACGGGCCGTCAACACGATGATCGGCACCTAAGACCGGGCACGAACCTGGCGCAGCAACGCGAGCCCATCTTCATCGGGAAGACTGAGATCAAGCAGGATCAGGTGAACTTGATCTTTGTCGAGCATGGCCAACATTTCGCGGCCGCTTGACGCAAGGCTTACCTTAAAGCCGCCATCCTGAAGATGGGCGCCCAACAGAGATAAAACAAACTCGTCGTCTTCAACGATAAGCAGGTGTTGGCTCATGGTTCCTGCGCCCTATTTTCCTTAGCCGTAGCCCCCTTAAGTTGAACATTAAGGCCCATTAACCATGAGATAGGGCGCGTGAACCGGTTTAACAAGATTTCACACCCCTTTCACACAAACGACAACGGCCTCTAAGAGGCGCCTGCTAAAACTTAAGGTGGACGGGTTGGTCGCCAAGGTTGCGTATCCGACTAAAGGCGCCTTCATCGGCGCCGCTCACCGGTTGCCAGCCTGGTGAGCAATCGTTGCACTGTTCACTGTGTCACCGCACATTCCCCGGTGACTGGTGTAAGGCGGGGTAACGAATACGGATACGCATCTCCTCCTCCGGGCCTTGGCGGCCACCCGCGCCCCATCACTCGCAATCAGGTATGGACATGGGTGATGGGGCGCATCCATGATTTCGCCGCCAATTCCGTTTCTCACTGTTGACACCGCCGGTCCGGGACGCAAAGGTCTCGGACCAAATGACTGCAACCGGAATTGGAGTACGTAAATGGGTTGGGCGGGAAAGCTCCTGCGTGTCGATCTGGGCGCTGGCACCTGTGTTAACGAGCCGTTGAACCGCGAATGGGCCGAGCAGTATCTCGGTCAACGCGGACTGGCCACGAAGTATCTGACAGCCGAGATCGACCCCAAGGTCGATGCCCTGGAGCCGGGCAATAAGTTGATATTTGCCACCGGCCCGCTAACCGGCACCATGGCCCCCACCGGTGGCCGCTATTCGGTTGTGACCAAGGGGGCGCTCACTGACGCCATTGCTTGTTCCAATTCCGGCGGCAAGTTCGGCGGTGAGCTCAAGACCGCTGGTTGGGACATGATCATCCTGGAGGGCCGCGCCCCGACGCCGGTCTATCTTTTCATCGACAACGACCAGGCGGAATTGCTGCCGGCAGACGACTTGTGGGGCCAATCCGTGTGGGATGCGGAGCCGGCCATCATTGCGCGCCACGGTCTTCCCCATGTGCGGGTCGCTTCCATCGGCCGCGCCGGCGAGGCCATGGCCCTCTATGCCTGTGTCATGAACGATCTCGACCGCGCCGCCGGGCGCTCCGGCGTCGGTGCCGTGATGGGTTCGAAGAATCTCAAGGCGATCGCCGTGCGCGGTTCGGCAGGCGTCTCATCCCATAATCCCGAGACATTCATGGCGGCGGTCAAGGCCGGCCGCGCCAAGCTCGACCCCCATCCCAACCGCAAGCGCCTTGGCGCGATCGGCACCCATGCCATGCTTGACGTCATGCAGAACTTCGGCGGCTTGCCGACGCGCAACAATCAGGCGGTACAGTTTGACGGGGTAAGCAAGATCAACGCCGCCGCGGTCAAGGTGCCGCGGCAAAGCGATGGCCGCCCCAATCTGGTGTCGACCAAGGCCTGCTTCGCCTGCACCATCGCCTGCGGCCGGGTCTCGACCATCGATCCCACTCATTTCTCCGTTGCCGGCAAGCCTCAGTATCAGCATGCCTCAGGCGGCCTTGAGTTCGAGAGCGTCTATGCCCTGGGTGCCATGGTCGGCGTCAATGACCTTGATGCGGTGACCTTCGCCAACTTCGTTTGTAACGAGGACGGCATGGATACAATTTCCTTTGGCGCCACTCTGGCGGCGGCCATGGAACTCTATGAAGCCGGCGCGGTGACCGATGCGGATACCGGCGGCATCGCCTTGAACTTCGGTTCGGCCGAGGCGTTGACGGAAATGTCCTCCTTGGCCGGACGGGTCGAGGGCTTTGGCAAGGAACTGGCTCTTGGCGCCCGGCGATTGTGCGAGAAGTACGGACATCCCGAGTTCTTCATGGGGGTGAAAGGCCAGGAGTTTCCCGGATACGACGCCCGTGCCATGCCCGGCATGGCGCTGGCTTTCGCCACATCGAACCGGGGCGCCTGCCACTTGCGGGCGTCACCCTTCGCCACCGACTTCGCCACCCAGGAACTCGAAGGCAAAGCCGACGCGGTCAGAACCACCCAGGATGAGCGGGCCTCGACCCTGGACTCATCGGGCATATGTGCATTCGCCGGCGGCGTGCTTGACCTCAATGACGTAGCAGCCCATCTGGAAGGCGCCTGCGGTGGCGGCTGGACCGCTGATCGACTGCGCGAAACCGGTGAGCGTATCTGGAACCTGGAACGGTGTTTCAACCTCGACGCCGGATTGACCAAGGCCGATGACACGCTTCCGGACCGTATGTTGAAGACACCGGCGCCAAGCGGTCCGCAACAAGGCAAGGTCGCACCGATTGCCGAGTTGTTGCCCGAGTACTATCAACTTCGAGGATGGGACGAGGACGGCGTGCCGACCCTGCAAACCCTGCGGCGCCTCGGCATCGCCTGACAAAGGAGGCGCGGAACATGAAAGTAATGGTCGAACTCATCGCCATGGGCCGCGACGGCGAAGTTGCCATAGAGGTCAATGACGAGGCCACCGCCGATAGCCTGCTCGACGTTCTTGGCCTGCGCAATGTGGAAACCTACATGTCCATGATCAATGATCAGCAGGTTGCGCCGGGTGATCGCGCGGCCCGTCGACTGGTTGAAGGCGATCGCATCAAGTTTTTCCCGCCTCTTGAAGGGGGCTGACGCCGGCGTGGGCCAGATCCTGTGCCATATTGTCTGAAGACGCTCTAGACTGGGAGCCGACATGAATCGGCTTGCATGCATATTTGCTATGATTTTCTGTATCGCCGGTGCGGGCGGCATGGCTCATGCCGACGGCATCGCCGACGGCCACAAATGCGCCACCACCAGAAACAATCCGGATGTGGCCATCAACTACTGTGTGCGGGCGATCTACTCCGGTGATTTGTCGCAGGACCAGCTGGCCGCCACCTATTACAACCGGGGCCTGGAGTACAAACGCAAGGGCGACTACGGGCAGGCGATCAAGGATTTCGATTCCGCCATCGTACTGCGCCCTGATTTCGTTCGCGCGTTCAACAGCCGCGGTGTCACTTATTTCGAAATGGGCGAGCACAAGCTGGCCATCGAGGGCTTCGATGCCGCTATCGAAATCATGCCCGACGATGCCAGTTTGCGGCGCAATCGCGGTGTCCTGCGCTTCTATCGCGGTGAATTCGCCGCTGCCGCGCTCTATCTGGACAGCGCTCTGCAACGCAACCCCGGCGAGCCGCAAAATACCTTGTGGCTCTACGTTGCCCAGGACCGTAGCGGCCGGGAGAGCAACGATGTGCTGGCGTGGTATGGGCGTAATTTCGAGCTCAATCAATGGCCCGGTCCGGTAATCGCCATGTTTCTTGGCATGATTGGTCCCGATGTGGTCGCGGATATCGGCCGCAAGGCGTTTGAGCAGGGCGACGACATGCGCCAGTGCCAAGCCTACTTCTATGTCGGCCAGTACCAGATGATTCGTGGCGCCGTCGACAATGCTGGTGAGTTTTTCCGCGCCGCAGTGGCGACCAGGGCCGTAGGGGCGCTGGAATACACCGGCGCCCTCGCCGAATTGGGGCGTATCGGCAAGGACGTCTTGACCGAGGCCGCGACAGACGCCAATTGAGGAGCCGGAAGGAGATAAAGATCATGACCGTACAAGCGACTATCGAGCAGAAGATTTTATCGTCGCTGACCCCGGCGCATCTTGAGGTGATAAACGAGAGCTATATGCACAGCGTGCCGCCGGGCTCTGAATCCCATTTTAAGCTGGTCATCGTCTCCGACCACTTCGATGGCGAGTCCCGGGTTAAACGCCAGCAGTCGGTTAATCGTATCCTTGTGGATGAGTTCGCCGCCGGTCTGCACGCCCTTTCCATGCAGACCCTGACGCCTGACGAATGGCAGGCGCGGGGCGGTGAAGTGCCCGACTCACCGCCATGTCACGGCGGTGGCAAGGCCGAGGTCTAGAGCCTTATCCGTGATCGAAGCCTTGGGCGGCGCGGTCCCGGTCGTCCGGGCCGAGTCCCAGGTGTTTTTGGCGCAGATCGTCCCATAGGGCGAGCCGCGACCAATCCGGATCCTTGAGAATCTGATCGTCGTCGGTAAGGAACGGGTTGGGCAGGAATATGGTCATCTGCTGCTCGTCGGCGCCGTTCATGAGCCGCAAACCCCAACTAGTCGGCGCGTCCTGGCGGTCGAGCACCCGATAGAGTTCGGCCCGCGCCGTGCGCCGATGGTCGGCGAGGGCGGCGTCGGTTGGGTTGGCGCGACTGCCCTGGTGACCGCCGATGCAAAGGTGAAAGTGCCAGGCCCCGAAATTGACCGTGAGATAACCGTCGAGCAGGGAAATGCGGATTGGCGCGTTGGGCGCGCGAATTTCAAACACCGCGCCCTGGATCAGCGAACCGAAGACGATATCGCGCCAATGATTCTCGAACAGATCCTCGATCAGATCGTGGAGAAACGACTCGCCGGTTGCGAGGGGGAATATTTCCAGCGTCCCCATGCCGGGCTCACTCACGGTTTTCATATCGGCGCCTCCCGCTGCATCTGCTTCAACGGTAGGGCGAAATCTCGAAGTGAAAAGGGATTTGACAACACCGGCTCTGGCCTTACCTTTCGCCACATAGTCGCCCTCTTGTTATGCGGAGTCGTTCGTTGAATAGTACTATCGATCTGCCGTCGCCCTGCGTCAGCGTCTGCGAAATCGACCCCGCCACCCGCTTTTGCCGCGGCTGCCTGCGCACCTCCCAGGAAATCGCCTCGTGGGCGCGATTGGATTATGATGCCAAACTCGATCTGCTCGACAGCCTGCGCGGCCGTCGGGAAGAATTGGGCCTGGCGGTGCGCAAACGGCCTCGACGGCGGCGTCGCACCCGGCCTTGACAACAGGCGTCGGCGGGCCAATCTAGGAATTCAGGGCTTCGGCCCATGGTAATCAGGCAAAAGCAGTTATGAAGAGCACGCTTTCCGACCTTCTTGATGCCAAGGCTTGCGTTTTTGCTGATGGCGCCACGGGGACGAATCTGTTCGATCGTGGGCTCGGGACCGGGAATTCGCCCGAGTTGTGGAATGTCGAACACCCGGACCGGGTGGCGTCGGTTCATCAGGACTTCATCGACGTCGGCGCCGACATCGTGCTCAGCAACACGTTTGGCGGCACCGGCTATCGCCTCAAGTTGCATGGTCTCCAGGATCGCGTAGGGCAACTCAACCGGGCGGCGGTGGTCGCGGCGCGGGGCGTTGCCGACGCCGCCGACCGCCCCATCGTGGTCGCCGGCGACATGGGGCCGACCGGTGAGTTGTTCGAACCGCTGGGCAGTCTCACCATGGATCTGGGTATCGCCGCCTTTACCGAACAGGCCCAGGCGTTGGCCGACGGCGGCGCCGATGTGTTGTGGATCGAGACCATGTCGTCGCGCGAGGAAGTCGTCGCCGCGGCGGCCGGCGCCGCGACAACGGGCTTGCCCATGGTTTGTACTCTGACCTTCGATACCGCCGGGCGCACCATGATGGGAATGTCGCCCGAGGAAGCGGCGTCGATCTGCCAGGCTTTCGAGCCGCCACCCCTGGCCTATGGGGCGAACTGCGGTAATGGCCCGGCCGAACTGGTCCATGCGGTGGTCGGCATGACCCGCATCGCCGGGTCCAGGGCGGTGCTGGTGGCCAAGGGCAATTGCGGCATACCCGAATTTCTCGACGGCCATATCCACTACAACGGCACGCCGGAAATCATGGCCGAATACGCCCGCATGGCGCGCGACGCCGGGGCCCGCATTATTGGCGCCTGCTGTGGCTCGACGCCGGTCCATCTCAAGGCCATGGTCGATGCCCTGGTGGGCTACGAGCCCCAGGCGGTGCCCGGAATCGACGAAATCGAGGCGCGCCTCGGTCCCCTTACCGCAGCCGCCAAGACGGACGGGGCCGACCGCCGCCAACGTAAGCGCCACTGTCGCCGAGGTCGTGGTTGAGCGGTTAGTCCAGGCCGCGAACCTTGCGGAACAGGGTTTCCAGATCGAAGGGCACTTCGACGACCGAATCGAAGGTGTTGCCGACCTGATCATCGGTCAGCTTCCACTCGTCGCTCTTGAGTTCGGCAATCAGTACTTCCATGAACAGCCGGCATGAGTTTTGCGCCCGGCCGTTGTCGCCATAGTGATCGGCGAGAATGGCCAGAGCCAGTTGGTGGGGCCCGCTGCCTTCGTAGCCCCATTCGAAGCAGTCAGAGGAAAATTGGCGCAAATCGGTTCGGGGTCGAGTGGGGCGCCGTTGACGGTGACCACACAACCCCCTTCGCCTCGAATTCCTTGGTAAATCTTCATGGTTCCATCCGTTAGTCTGCCTAGGCCCGTATTGCCCGGTAACGCTGATTTCAACCGTAGCGTAACTGTTGCTTAACGAATGTCATCGTAATTTTATTCCGTGGGACTGCGAGATGCCCGACGCGATGGTCAATCCGGGTGTGCGCGGTCAAATCAATTTAACGACGGAAGCCAATGGCCCTTCTTACCGCAGACGATGTTGAACGGCTGCTGCGCGAGCCCTCAGCGGAAGTGCGCGCCGATACAGTGGCGAAAATCGCCACCAGCTTTGACAGCGACCTGATGGATGGTCGCGCGCGTACCATCGCCAAGGATATTTTTCGCTATCTGCTGCGTGACGTGGAAGTCCGGGTGCGTTCCGCCTTGTCGGAAAACCTCAGGGACAGCCAGATTTTGCCCCACGACATCGCCTTGTCGTTGGCCAATGATGTTATCGAGGTTGCCGAACCGGTCCTGAAAGCGTCCCAGGTGCTGACCGACGAAGATCTCGTCGAAATCGTTCAGAATCAGTCGAGCGAGAGCCGTGTCGCCATCGCCCAGCCGACAATGTGGCCGCCGACGTCTGCGAGGCCCTGGTTGAGACCGCCGACGAGAAATCCGTTGCCACCGTGGTCGGCAACGATGGCGCCGAGGTCAGTGAAGAGACCTTCGAAAAGGTCCTCGACGTTTTCCCAGACAGCGATCAGGTGAAGGAGCAGGCGGTTAGCCGCACCAAACTGCCGGTCAAGCTGGCCGAACGTCTGGTTACCATGGTGTCCGACGAGCTACAGTC
>JAYGEF010000042.1:0-4668 GCA_046582535.1 Alphaproteobacteria bacterium | reverse complement strand
GATCTCCTTGTTGACCCGTTCCAGGGGGTTGGTCGAGTGGATCTGCCTCCAGTGGTCCTTGGGGAATGCCATGAAGGCGAGCACTGCTGTTTGGCCGACTGGGGTATCTTCACCAAGCGAGGCCTGCCGCGCTTCTTAGGTGTGACGGTTGATACGTTCATGCGGGTTGGCCTCTCATCTGCACGACATTGTCGATAGTTTTACCGTCCTCCAGCTGGACGATAAGTCCTGCGAGTTTCTCAAGGGCTACACGCTGCTGCTCCATTGATCCGCCACGATCATATATAGCGGCAGCACCGGGGAGTTTGTGACCAAGAAGTTTCTCGCCGACATCGAATGGGATGCCTAAATCGGCCATGAGACTGCGCGATGTGCGCCGGAGGTCATGCACCGTAAAATGTTCAAGACCATGCTTGAGATTGCGCAGAGCATGCCATGTTGTATCGGGTGATACATGTTTGAAGCGCTTACTCTTACGTCGGGCGGGAAATACATATTCATTACCGCATGCCCGAACCTGTAATTCCGCCAGCCAGTCAATCACAGTTGGCGGCAATGGTAGCTCTCGCGCCTCCCCTGCCTTGGTTTGGCTTGCGGGTATCCGCCACAGCTTGTTAGCCAGATCAAACTCCACCCATTTCGCTGCGAATAGCTCCATCTTGCGGCAAGCTAAAACCAGCAGTAGCTTTATAGCGATTTCATTATCGCGGCCAAAGCCTATGCCCTCATCTCGAATGGCCTTAAATAGCTTGGTGATCTCTGCTTGGCTTAGTGCACGGTCGCGAGCCTTCTCTTTCCCTCCCGCATGCTCGATCTTGATACGGTCAGCCGGGCTACGCTCAACCATCCCCAAGACCTCGCCATAAGCGAACATAGCCTTGTGGTAACGCAGTGCGTCATTAGAAATCGTCGGCCTGCCGCTAGCGTTAATCTTCGCGAGCAACCGCGTGAGATCGGCAACGGTGATGGTGGATACGTCTTTCTTGCCAATCGCGGGGATAATATCTCGTCTTATCACGCGCTCTGTAACCTCAGGATGTTGATGTCTGCACCTGATGGCATTGTCCAGCCACAGTTCAGTCAGCTGAGATACATTGCTGGCCTGCTTAGCCTTTACCTTTGTTTGCTGTTTGACAGCGGCAACATCGATAAGCTGCTGGACATCGACACGCTTGATTGCAGCAATCTCGCGCGCCTTCGATAACGTCATATCCGGATATCGACCTAGCGTCAGTTCACGCGCTTTCCCAGCCAGCCTGTAGCGCAGCACCCAGGAAGCCGTGCCACTGCGCGAAAGTGTAAAGGTCAGCCCTTGCCCATCGCTCTTCCCTGGTATTGGCTGTCCCCCCTTAACCCAGTTCTTGAGCTGAATATCAGATAGATGTCCCATAATCCGTCCCTGTGTAGCTAGTGGATAAATCTACCGCCAGCGAGAGCGCTACGTCATCAAGCAACGCTCCTGGCTACACACAGCATACTGGATTACATCGGACAGATGCAACAGGAATTAACTGATAACTTACTGTTTTTAATAACTTTACACACGTGTAAAGTTAGCAGGAGATTAGGTCTACAAAGCCTGAAAACGCTTATTCGACATTCTGAACTTGCTCGCGTAACTGGTCGATCACCGCCTTGAGGTCGAGCCCGATGGCCGTCAATTCGACCTCGGCCGCCTTGGAACACAGGGTATTGCCTTCCCGGTTGAACTCCTGGCACAGAAAATCGAGACGTCGTCCGACCGGGCCGCCGTCGTCCAGCAGTTCCCGGGCCGCCGCGATATGCGCGTAGAGGCGATCGGTCTCCTCGCGCACGTCGGCCTTGACCAGCAGCAGCGCGACTTCCTGATTGAGCCGCTCCTCGCTCAACTGCGGCGTCGATCCAAGCAGCTCGGTGATCTGCTCCTCGAATCGCTTGCGCCGCCGCGCCGGCTGATTGGCTTCGGATGCACGGGCCGCATCGGTCAAAACCGTAATCTCATCAAGCTGACCAGCCAGAACGTCGGCGAGGCGGGCCCCCTCTTCGTTTCGCGCGCCGGACAGCGCTTCGAGCGTTTCGTCGAGCGACGCCAGAATCGCCGCATCGCGCTCGTCGTTGTCCGTGGCGTCGTCTTCCTCGACAACCTCCATGACCCCGCGAATATTGAGCAACCCGTCGGCCCGCGGCGCCTCCACATCGTAGTCATCACGCAACTGACGAATTACCGTCTCGACCTGGGCCAGAACCTCGCGGTTGATCTCGATTCGGCTTTTACCGGCGGCGCGATTGATCTGCAGGGCGAGGTTGAAGTTGCCGCGCTTGAAGTGGTCACCAACCCGGCGCCGCACTTCAGGTTCCATAGAATCCATGCCACTGGGCAGGCGGCAGCGCATGTCGAGCCCCCGGGCATTGACGCTTTTGGCTTCCCAGGTCCAGGTCAGGGCGCCGTGCTGGCCCGTGCCACGGGCGAATCCTGTCATACTGGCGACGGGCATGGGGGCCTTGATCCTCGTAAACAACCTTGGCGAATAGCCCGGACTGGGCGTCGTGTTTCAGCGCCGGCACTATATACTTGGGGTCAAACACCAACAACCCTGGCAGCTGCATGGCCATGACCGATCCGCGTTCGATCCTGATTACCGGTGCGACCGGCGGCATCGGCGCTGCCCTGGCCGAAGCTTACGCCGGCTCTGGTATCACCCTGGCCCTGACCGGTCGTCATGAAGGCCGGCTGGCGGATATCGCCGGGCGCTGCCGGGACCATGGCGCCCAGGTGATCACCGAAATGCTCGACGTCACCGAAGCCGAGTCCCTGGCCGCCTGGATCGCCACGGTCGATCGCCAGGCGCCGCTCGACCTAGTCATCGCCAACGCCGGCATTTCCGGCGGCACCGATGGCGGCGAAGGCGCCGCGCAGGCGAGGCGTATCTTCGCGGTCAATCTCGACGGCGTGCTCAATACGGTTCTGCCGACGATTCCCCTGATGCACGCACGGGGGCGCGGGCAAATTGCCCTGATGAGTTCCCTCGCCGCGTTCCGCGGCGTCCCTGGCGCGCCGGCCTATTGCGCCAGCAAAGCGGCGGTGAAGAACTGGGGCGAGTCCCTGCGCGGCAGCCTGCGCGGCGACGGCCTCAAGGTCTCGGTCATCTGCCCCGGCTTCGTGCGCTCGCCCATGACCGACACAAACCCGTTCCCCATGCCGTTGCTCATGGAAGCAGACCGCGCCGCCGCCATTATCCGCCGGGGACTCGCCCGCAATCACGGGCGCATCGCCTTTCCCTGGCCCATGTACGCCCTGGTCTGGCTGTTCGGCGCCCTGCCGCCCTGCCTGACCGATCCGCTGTTCGCCCGGTTGCCGGAAAAATCGCGGCTGTCCGAGAAAATTTAGCCTCAGTTGGCCTGTTGCGAGTCGCGCCACTTCGCCACGTTGCGATTGTGCTCGGCGAGAGTCGGGGCAAAGGTCAGGCCGCCGGCTTCGTTCGATACGAAATAGAGATCCTTGGTCACCAGCGGATCGAATACCGCGGTCAGGGAGTCGTGGCCCGGGTTGGCGATGGGACCAGGCGGCAGGCCGCTGTAGCGGTAGGTATTGTAAGGACTGTCGATCTTTAGGTCGGCCCGGCTCAGCACGTGTTCGAAACGTGTCGCGCCGCCGGCCAGGGCATAGATCACCGTCGGGTCCGATTGCAGGCGCATGCCCCGGTTCAGACGATTGATAAACACCCCGGCCACATGCCGGCGTTCGTCATGCTGCCCCGACTCGCGCTCGACGATGGAAGCCAGGATCAGCCCTTCCCGCGCCGTGGTGAAGGGCAACCCCGGCTTGCGCGCCGCCCACAGCGCCGCCAGAGCCCGGTCCATGTCCCCGGTCATTCGCCGGACCATGCCAACACGGCTGTCACCAAGGGAAAAATGATAAGTCTCGGGCAGCAGAGTGCCTTCGTCGGGGACCACAAGGATGGCGCCGTCGAGGCCACCGATGCCGTCGATCAGCGCAATCACATGGTGGGACGTCATGCCTTCGGGCACGGTCAAGCGATGGGCCAGGGCCCGGCCGCTGACCAGATGTTCCATGACGCCACGAGCGCTGATGCCTGGGGAAAATGCGAATTCACCAGCCTGCAGCCTGCGCGCCGTACCGGCGAACCTTACGCCAAGCTGGAACAGCCAGGGTTGGTCGATAACGCCGGCCCGGGCCAGGGCCCGAGCGATACCGTCGAGGCCGATGCCCTGGGGCAGCACCACTACGGCTTCGTGGGTCAGGGGGCCGGGGCGGTCGAACGCGGCGCGGCCCCAAATTAGGGCACCCACTACAATGACAACGATAAGGGCGAGGGTCGCGGCCACACCGGCAATGCGCCGCCCCATGGTGGTCAGGAGACCTGGGAAAACACCAGCGAGGCGTTGGTTCCGCCGAAACCGAATGAATTCGACAAGGCGTTTCGCACAGGCCTTTCCTGGGCCTGATGGGGAACCAGATCAAGATCGCAACCCGGCGACGGATTATCGAGATTGAGAGTCGGCGGCACCACGCCGTTGGCGATGGCGAGGATCGAGAAAATTGCCTCGACACTGCCGGCGGCGCCGAGCAAATGGCCGACCGACGACTTTGTCGACGACATGCACAGACTGTCGACCGCGCTGCCGAACAACCGTTTGACCGCGTTGTGCTCGATCTCGTCGCCGAGC
>JAYGEF010000509.1:0-5770 GCA_046582535.1 Alphaproteobacteria bacterium | reverse complement strand
CACCTGGTCCGCCGGCACAACGCGGTTGAGCATGCCCGCGGCCTTGGCTTCGGCGGGCGAAAAACGGCGGCAGGTGATGACCAGTTCCTTGGTCAGGGCCGGGCCGATCTCGCGCACCAGGCGGGGGATGCCGCCCCAGGCCAGGGGAATGCCGAGTTCGACCTCCGGGATGATGAAGACCGCATCCTCGGCGGCGACCCGCATATCGCAGGCGGTCATCAGCAGCAGACCACCGCCGATGGCATAGCCGTGAACCTGGGCGATGGTCACCGCGCGCATCTGTTCCATGGCGTTAATTGCGCGCAGGCCGCGCTGACCGGTTTCGCGGCGGACCTGCCAGTCGTCGTCGCCGCCGACGACCGTGGGCGGGTCGCGCAGGTCGGCGCCGGCGCTGAAGCAACGGCCCGCGCCCCGGACGATGACCACGCGAACCTCCAGGTGGGCGTCGAACCAGCGTGCCGCTTCGACCAGCTCGGCCGGCATGGTAGCGCCGATGGCGTTGAGCTGGTCAGGCCGGTTGAGGGTCAGGTAGCCCAATGCGCCCTCGGTCTCGACGGTGATGGTTTCAAACGCCACGGCATTGACCTCTCGGATAATTCAGTTGCTCACGCACTATCGCTGGTCATTGTCATAAAAACAGCGAAGAATTCGCCAGTGGTTTTTTTCGAGGGGTATGGCAATGCCGATCAACGCCGCCGATGCGGTCTACAAACGCAACGTTGCGCGCCAGCATGGCGCCATGGAGTACAGCGAAGCACCGGTCGATCTCGACGAGGTGCGGCTCTACCGTCTTGGCCGGGTCCGTGAGGAACTGATCAAGCGCGACTACGGCGGGGCGCTGTTCTTCGATCAGATTAACACCCGCTACGCCACCGACGCCACCAACATGCAGGTGTGGTCGTCCCATTACGAGACCCGCTGCGTCTTCGTCCCGGCGGTGGGTCCGGTAACGGTGTTCGACTATGCCAACCATCCCTATCTCGCCGAAGATCTGCCGACGGTGGATGAATACCGGGTGATGCCGTCGTTCTATTATTTCACCGCCGGTTCCAATGCCGAAGACCGGGCCCGCAAGTTCGGCGATCAGATCGCCGATCTCATGGCCAAGAGCGCCGGCGGCAACAAGCGTATTGCCATCGACCGCCTGTCGCACATGGGTGTCGATGCCATTCGCTCCCACGGTCTCGAGGTGTTCGACGGCCTGGCGGTGGCCGAGCATGCCCGCGAGGTCAAGTCGGCCGGGGAGCTGGTGCTCATGCAGAAGGCCATCGAGGTCTGCGAGGCCGGCATGGCCGCCATGCGCCGGGCCATGGAACCGGGTATGACCGAGAACGCCCTGTGGGCCAAGCTCCACGAGACCAACATTGCGCTTGGCGGTGAGTGGATCGAAACCCGGCTGCTGTCGTCCGGGCCGCGCACCAATCCGTGGTTCCGCGAATGCTCCATGCGGAAAATCGAGGCGGGCGACATGGTCAGTTTCGACACCGACCTGATCGGCCCTTACGGCTATTGCGCCGATATTTCGCGATCCTGGATCTGCGGCGCCAAGCCGACCGACGAGCAGCGCCGACTCTACGCCATGGCGTTTGAGCAGATCGAGCACAACAAGTCGGTGCTCAAGGCCGGCAAGACCCTGCGCGAAGTCTCGGAGCAGTCCTGGAAAATTCCCGATGAATTTGCCTCGAACCGCTATCCCAGCCTGATGCACGGTGTCGGCCTGGCCGACGAGTATCCTTCGATCAAACACTGGACCGACTTCGACGCCAAGGGCTACAACGCGGTGCTCGAGGCCGGCACGACGATTTGCGTCGAATCCCTCATTGCCGTCGAGGGCGGCAAGGAAGGGGTCAAGCTTGAGGAACAGGTGCTGATCACCGAGGACGGCATCGAGCAGCTATCGAGCTATCCGTTGGAAGAGGACTGGCTGTAGGGCGCTCATGACTGAACAGCGATTGAGCGGCCGCGCGGTGGTACTGTTGGCGGCCGGCTTCATGGTGCTGTTTGTTGGCGGCGGCTCGCGCTTCGCTATCGGCCTGACTCTCAAGCCCATGGCCGAGGACCTGGACTGGAGCCGCGGCACCCTGGGCCTGGCGGTGGGCCTGTTCCTGTTCGTCAACGCCATCTGTCTGTTCATTTCCGGGCGCCTCGCCGACCGCATTTCGCCGCGCTACATCCTTGGCGGTGGGCTGGCGATCAGCGCCCTCGGAATCGGTCTTATGAGCCAGGTGGTCGAGCCGTGGCAGGCGCTGGTTCTCTACGGCGTGATCTTCGCCATCGGCAACGGGATCGCCTCGATCACCCCCATCGGCGTCATGATCAGCCGCTGGTTTCCCGGCCGCACCGGCCTGGCCTATGCGGCGGCGATATCCGGCGTCGGGCTTGGACAACTGGTGATGATCGCGGTGCTCGCCGTGGTCCTCATGGAGACCGGATGGCGCTCGGTCTACGTCTGGATCGGTGTGGTCAATCTGGTTCTGGCGCCGCTTGTTTTTGTAGCCATGGCCGGCGGTGACGATCGCGCGGGCGCGACGTCGGCGGCAGACGGCAGCAAGGATATGTCGGTTGGAGATGCGGTACGTACCCGGCGTTTTTGGGTGCTTGCAACGATTTACGCGGCTTGCGGCTTTCAGGATTTTTTCGTTGCCACCCATGTGGTCGCCTTCGCCCAGGATCGCGGCGTCGATGCGTTGCTGGCGGGGAATCTGCTGGCCTTCATGGGGGTGACCGGCCTCGCCGGGGTGATCGTCGCCGGGGCTTGGAGCGACCGCTCGGGCCCGGTGCGCGCGACCATTGCCTGCTTCGTGCTGCGTATTGCCGTCTTCGGGCTGATCCTGTTCGACCAGCGGGTCGGCTCGGTGGCGGCCTTTGCTCTGATCTACGGCATAACGTTCTGGGCCACCGCACCCCTGGCGATGATCTTCGCCCGCGACGCTTTTGGCCTTAAGCATATTGGCGCTCTCAGCGGCTTGATCACCATGATCCACCACATGGCCGGGGGCATTGGCGCTTATGCCGGCGCCGTCCTGTTCGATGCCCAGGGCAGCTACGACGTGGCGTTTGCCGTCATGTTCGTACTGTCGGTGGTGTCCGTTGGCGTCAGTTTGCGGCTGCGCGCTAGTTAGAGCGGCCACAGCCAGGCGGCGCCGCGCACGCCGCTGTCGTCGCCGTGTTTCGCTCGGACAAGCCGGGTATCGACCCGGTCGGAGAATACCCAGTCAGCCCAGAGCGCGGGCACGGCGTCATAGATCGACGCCAGGTTGGACATGCCGCCGCCTAACACGATGACGTCCGGGTCAAGAATATTAATCATCGATGCCAGCGCCCGCGCCAGGCGATCCTGGTACCGCCCCATGGCGGCTACGGCGTCCGCTTCACCGGCAATGGCGCGGGCCTCGATTTCGGCAGGAGCAGCTTCTTCCGGCGCGTAATCACGGGCGAAGCCGGGGCCGGATAGGAAGGTCTCGATACAGCCTTGCAGGCCGCAATAGCAGGCCGGGCCGGGGCGTTCGTCGTCGCGCGGCCAGGGCAGGGGGTTGTGGCCACACTCGCCAGCGATAGCGTTGACGCCGGCCAGCACCTTGCCGTCGACCACTACGCCGCCGCCGACGCCGGTGCCGAGGATGACGCCGAACACAACCGCCGCGCCCGCCGCCGCCCCGTCACTGGCTTCCGACAAGGCAAAGCAGTTGGCGTCGTTGGCCAGGCGTACAGGACGATCCAACGCGGCCGCCAGATCGGCAGCCAAGGGTCGGCCGATCAAACAGACCGAATTGGCGTTTTTTATCCGACCATTGGCCAGAGATTCAGCGCCCGGAATGCCGACACCGACCGGGCCGGTTTGCCCGGTGTCGCTTTCCACGGCCGCAACCACCTGGGCGATGGCGCGGACGGTTCCGTCATAGTCACCATGGGGCGTCAGGATACGGCGGCGAGCTAACTCGGCGCCATCGCTTGCAAGCGCCACGGCGGCGATCTTGGTGCCTCCCAGATCAACGCCGATACGCATGATCAGGCGCCCTTGGCGGCCAGATCGTCTTCGATGAAGCCGCTGGCCTCGCGCCAGCTGGCGGCCCGCTTGTGGCAATAGGCCGCGGTTTTGATGAGCGGCGCCAGTCCCGGATTGGCCACGAAATGAATGCGAAACACATGGCCGGCGTCGGCGGCGACACTGGTGTGGTGGGACGGCGCGTCGTCGAGAAAATAGACCGGCGCGGAAACCCGTTCGCTCAAGGCCCGTACCGCCGGTCCTTTGGGTCCGCCATTGGTGACCAGGGGAACGTCGAGGCCCAGGCCCTCGAGCCACTGGCGGCGGCGCTCACGGTGTACGGCGGGTTGGTTCGACAGCACCACGATGGTGGCGCGGGCGGCCAGCGCCTGTAGCGTCTCGACAGCATCGGGCACAGTTGCCATGGTGTCGATGCAGGCCCCGTAAAACCCGCCGATCAACTCGTGGACTTCGTCACGGTCGGCCGCTTCGTCATCGGATTTGCGCCGAATGTTCTCGTTCAACCGGTATGACGCCCAATTGAAGTAAAACCCCTGGGTTTGCATGTAGGCTTCGAAGCCACCCATGAAATCAGCGATAACTTCATCCGCGTCGCTGATGATAAGCGGCCGGTCGGGATCAAGGGTAATGGCGGCGATTTGACGGGCGGCTTCCTCTCTGGAATCATCCGTCATGGGCGGCGACCACGGAAAGCGGTGAAAAACTAAGGTCCATCAGCGAAAAAAGCACCTTTCTGAGACCACGCGTAACATCTCGGGTAACGATTAATTAACCAGTCCTAATCTAAGACATGGGGTGGCCATGAGTTCAAGCTTCCGATGGGAAACGCCGCGAACAGTGGTGGGTGCGATAATGCAGGGGCAAGATAGATGAAGAAGACTGTGCTGATCGTCGAGGATAATGACCTCAACATGAAGCTGTTTCACGATCTTCTCGAGGCGCATGGCTATATCACCCTGCAGACCAAGGATGGCAGGCAGGCGCTCGAACTGGCGAAGGAACACCATCCCGATCTGATTATCATGGATATTCAGTTACCCGAGGTCTCCGGCCTTGAGGTGACGCGTTGGATCAAGAGTGACGATTCGATCAAGGACATCCCGATCATTGCCGTGACAGCGTTCGCCATGAAGGGCGACGAAGAAAAAATTCGTGACGGCGGCTGCGAAGCCTATATCGCCAAGCCGATTTCAGTGTCCAAGTTCATCGACACCGTAAAGTCTTTCGTCAGCTAGAGTTCGATTGGGGCAGCATGACGGCGCGCATCCTGGTCGTTGACGACCAACCGCTCAACGTAAAGCTCCTCGAGGCCAAGCTGACGGCCGAGTATTACGAAGTCATCACGGCTTGCAATGGCGAGGATGCACTCGCCAAGGCCGCCGAAGTCGTGCATGATATTATACTGCTTGATGTCATGATGCCGGGCATGGACGGCTATGAGGTATGTGAGCATATTAAGGCCGATCCCGCGTTGGCGCATATTCCCGTGGTTATGGTAACCGCTCTCGGTGATCCGGCCGATCGCATTCGAGGGATTAACGCAGGGGCGGACGACTTTCTGTCGAAGCCGATCAACGATGTCGCACTTTTTGCCCGGGTGCGCTCCTTGCTTCGGCTCAAACTGGCGCTGGATGAGTTGCGCCTGCGCGACAGCACCAGCCTGCAGTTCGGTGATCTGGAAGCCACCGACCTGACCGGCGACAGCGGCGCCGGGGCCCGCATTCTGGTCGTCGAGGGCGAATCCCACGACCGCGAAACCATTGC
>JAYGEF010000481.1:0-6818 GCA_046582535.1 Alphaproteobacteria bacterium | reverse complement strand
GGGATGTCATTGGACCTCTGATCTAGCCCGTCATGCTTAACGTACGGACAGGGGCGCACGGCGTTCACGCCGCAAGACTTCGCTGGCCAGGTGCAAATAGGCCCGGGAACCGGCGCAGTTGATGTCGTAAAGCAGCACCGGCTTGCCGTGGGATGGCGCCTCGGAGACCCGAATATTGCGCGGAATGACCGTGTTATAGACCACCGAACCCATATGGTCCCGTACGTCGGCCGCCACTTGGGCAGACAAGTTGTTGCGTTTGTCATACATGGTCAACACAACACCTAGCACTTCCAGGGTCGGATTGAGACTTTGTCGTACAAGGGTGACCGTGCTCAGCAGCTGACTCAATCCCTCGAGGGCGAAGAACTCGCACTGTAGCGGCACCAGGATCGAATTGGCGGCAACCAGGGCATTAACCGTCAGCAGGCCGAGTGCCGGCGGACAATCGATAATGACGTAGTCGTAATCATCGGTCCGGTTGGCAATGGCGCTTCGCAGGCGATACTCACGGCGCTCCGCGTGGGCCAGTTCCACCTCGGCGCCGGTCAGGTCAACCACGGCGGGGACCAGATCGAGGCCGGGAACACCCGTTGCAACAAGGGCTTCCTGGAGATCGGCTTCACCCATGAGCACATCGTAGGAGGTCAGGGTTCGGCGTTCACGCTCAACACCCAGGCCTGTGCTGGCATTACCTTGGGGATCCAGGTCGATAACCAGAACCCGCCGGTTCACCGCCGCCAGGGCGGTCGCCAGATTGATCGCCGTCGTGGTCTTGCCGACGCCGCCTTTTTGGTTGGCCACGGCGACAACTCGTCGGGGCGTTCCAGGCGCCGGCGACGTCAGATCATCAAGAGGGTAGGCGCTCAAGGTTGCCAAGGCACAATACCGTTCCGTTAGGGTCGGTTCGGCTGGGATGCCGATCGACGGTCATTCTCCAACATTTGGTGGCGTCAGTCAATTCTTCGTCTACATGTGCTCCTTTTAGAACAATAAATCTGGTGTGGGGTGCCCAGAAACGTTCGCCATAAGCCAGCAATTCGACGAGCGGCGCACAGGCCCGGGCGGTGATCACATCAGCCGGCGTGGGCGGCAACACCTCAATTCGCACATTGTGAATCGTCACGTTTACCCCGGTAAGCCGCGCCGCTTCGGCCAAAAACGTCGATTTTCGGCCGTCGCTCTCCACCAGTTCCACACCGTCAACCCCGAGGATGGCCAGCACCAGGCCGGGAAACCCGGCGCCACTTCCGAAATCGAGCACGCGCCCGGGCGCCGCAGGTAGATAATCGATGATCTGGGCCGAATCGAGCACATGGCGCCGCCAGACATCGGCCAGGCTGGCCTTGCTCACCAGATTAATGCTCCGCTGCCACCTGGTCAGCAAGGCTACGTAGACGTCGAGTCGCTCGAGTGTTTCACGTGAAACATCGCTAGCCTGGGCGAATGCCTCACGGCTCATGGGCACCGGCACGGGCTGAACCTCAGGCAATGGGCCGTGGTGAACGGTGTTTCGCGGCTTGGGCCGTGCGCTTACCATGACCCCGCTGCACATGGCCAAGCAGTGCCGTCAATGCCGCCGGCGTCACCCCGGAAATGCGGCCCGCGGCACCCAGTGTTGTCGGGCGCACCGCTGTCAGCTTCTCGCAAACTTCGTTGGACAGACCGCCGATTTCGCCATAATCCAAATCCTCGGACAACACCAAGGCCTCATCCCGGCGAAACGCCAGAACATCGGCCTCCTGGCGCACCAGATAGCTGGCATAGAGTGCATCGACCTCGATCTGCTCGGCCACGTCGGGGCGCAATCCAGCCAACTCAGGCCATACCGCCGCCAGCCGCGCCAGATCGATCCCGGGATGGGCGAGAAGATCGGATACGGATCGGGAAACACCATCGAGATTTATGGAAAACCCCTGTTTATTCAGCTTGTTAGGGCTCATCCGCAAATCGCCAACCAGTCTCCTGGCATGGTCCAGAGCGGCCGCTTTATGAGCGAAGACGGAGGCCCGCTCATGGCCGACGCAGCCCAGGGCCACACCATTGGGCGTCAGCCGCAGGTCCGCATTGTCGGCCCGCAGGCTAAGCCGATACTCGGCCCGCGACGTGAACATGCGATAGGGCTCCGGCGTGCCCCGTGTCACCAGATCGTCGATCATCACGCCGATATAGGCGTCCGCCCGGTCGAGAACCAACGGCGCCGCGCCGGAAGCCGCCAGCGCGGCATTGAGCCCAGCCATAAGGCCCTGGGCAGCGGCCTCCTCGTAGCCGGTGATGCCATTGATCTGTCCGGCCAGATAGAGCCCCCGAATGCGCCGGGTCTCCAGGGTCGGGTCAAGCTCTAGGGCGTCCACGTAGTCGTACTCGATGGCATAGCCCGGACGCAGCATTTCCGCCCGTTCCAAACCGGGAATGGTGGCCAGCAGGGCCTCCTGAACGTCCCGGGGCAGGGAGGTGGAAATCCCGTTCGGGTAGACCGTGTCATCGTCCAGACCCTCGGGCTCGAGAAAGATCTGATGGCCCGCGCGGTCGGCGAACCGCACCACTTTGTCCTCGATTGACGGGCAATAGCGCGGCCCCGTGCCATCAATTTGGCCCGAGTAGATTGGCGCCCGATGGAGGTTGTCGCGGATGATGTCGTGGGTCGCGGTCGTCGTGGTGGTGATACGGCAGGCGACCTGGGGCAGGGTGATGCGCTCGGTCAGGGTCGAGAATGGCTGGGGCGGGTCGTCGCCATGCTGGGGGTCAAGACCATCCCAATCGATGGTGGCGCGCTTCAGGCGCGGCGGCGTTCCGGTCTTCAGCCGGCCCATGGCGAAACCCGCCGACGTCAGGGTTTCCGCCAGGCCCAGGGTAGGGCCGTCGCCAACCCGGCCGGCCGGCGTGGTCTCCTCGCCCATGTGGATGAGGCCGCGCAGGAAGGTGCCCGTGGTCAGCACCACCCGGGGCGCGGCGATGATCTCGCCGGACCCGGTAATCACCCCGGAAACCGCGGCGTTCTGCCCGTTTTCGTTCTGGAACGCCAGGTCTTCAATGGCCTCGGCGCGGATCTCCAGATTGTCCTGGGCGGCCAGTTCGGCCTGCATGGCTTGGCGGTAGAGGCGGCGGTCGGCCTGGGCCCGGGGACCGCGCACCGCCGGGCCCTTGGAGCGGTTGAGCACGCGGTATTGAATGCCGGCCTGATCGATGACCCGGCCCATGAGCCCGTCCAGGGCGTCGATCTCCCGGACCAGGGTGCCCTTGGCCAGACCACCAATGGCCGGGTTGCACGACATCTCGCCAATGGTCTCGACCTTGTGGGTGACCAGCAGGGTACGGGCGCCGAGGCGTGCCGACGCGGCCGCCGCCTCGCAGCCGGCATGGCCGCCGCCAATGACAATGACATCGTAGGCCTTTGGTGGGTAGGTCTTCATGGGGGCGCACCATACGCAGGCGCTGGCCCCCTGTCAAAGCGGTACAAACCTATGATTTTATGGAGGACTTTTCCCATGTTTCACGTGAAACACCGGCGAACCCGTCACTTTCCGATGCAGAATTCCGAGAAAATGACGTCGAGCAGCTCCTCCACATTGACCCGGCCGGTAATTCGGCCCAGGGCGCGCACGGCCAGGCGCAGTTCTTCGGCCCCAAGCTCCGGGGCCGCCGCCAGGGGATAGCGGGCCAGGGCGTCGGCGCACTCAGTCAGGGCATTGCGATGGCGCGCCCGAGTCAGGGCCGGCGTAGCGGACGGCTGGAGCCGCGCCGCCGCGGCATCGGTCAGGGCAGCCACAAACCCGTCGAAACCAGCACCCGTGGTGCACGACAGGGGCCAGACATCCCGGTGTCCCAGCTTCGCAGCGGCGGGCAGAGACGCCGTGTCGGTCTTGTTGACGGCAACCAGTGTATCGTCATCAACCAGGGCGCGGGTGCGCTCGTCAGTGACGGGCCAGGCTGCGGCGTCAAAAACCGCGATCTTCAGGTCGGCGGCTTCGGCCCGGACCAGGCTGCGGCGCATACCCTCGACCTCGACCGGGTCAATACCGGTGTCGTCGTCGGCGCCGTCGCGAAGCCCGGCGGTGTCGGCCACGGTCACCGGCAGGCCGCCAAGATCCATATGCACCTCGATGACATCGCGAGTGGTGCCCGCATGGTCGGAAACAATCGCCGCTGGGCGACGGGCGAGACGGTTGAGCAGGCTCGATTTACCCACGTTGGGAGCCCCGATGATGGCCACGAACAGACCGTCACGCAACCGCTCCCCACGGTGATTATCGTCCAGGTGTAGACAGATAGCCGAATGGACGCGCTCTATAGTGTGTCGTACTGAGTCGACAATAGTGTCGGGCAAATCCTCGTCGGAGAAATCGATGGCCGCTTCCACATGGGCCAGCGCCGTGGTCAGATCATGGCGCCAGCCATCGTACAGGGCGCCCAGTACACCGCTCAGTTGGCTCAGCGCCTGGCGCCGCTGGGATTCGCTCTCGGCGGCGATGAGATCGGCCAGTCCCTCCACCGCGGTACGGTCGAGCTTACCGTTATGGAAGGCGCGGCGGGTAAACTCGCCGGGCTCGGCCGGGCGCAGGCCGGGTAGGGCGCCTAAGGCATCCATAACAGCGACGACAACCGCCAGGCCGCCATGGAGATGGAGTTCGGCGGCGTCCTCGCCGGTATAGCTGGCCGGGCCGGGGAACCACAGGACCAAGGCATCGTCGAGCAGGTTGTCACGGCCCGGCTCCCGAAGCCGCCGCCGGGTCGCCCGGCGCGGCGGCGGCAGATCACCGGCGAGGGCCGTGACCGCAGCGCCGGCAGCCGGCCCCGACAACCGGATCACGGCGATTCCGGACCGGCCGGTCCCCGTCGCCGGGGCGAATATCGTCGCCATTTCAAGGCTCTCGTTCACGGCGTTACATCACCGAACAAGGATTAGGGACTACTTCGTCCAAAACTCGTAAGCGTTTGAGATATTGCACGTTTCTCGAATTCCCGCCTATTTCTCGTCATCGCCGCTTTGGGGCTGCCACAGGTTTCGCCATTTCTCCCACCCGGCCATACCATCGGGCATCCAGGCCTTGGCCATGGCGTCCGGATCCATGGCGCCGAGCGAGGCCATCATGCGCTTCTGAAATTCCTCCACATAGGCCTGCTGGGCCGGCCCCAGATCGGGCAGGCCGAGAAACGCCCTGGCTTCCTCCGGAGTGCAGTCGATATCGATGGTCACTTTCATGGCCGTCTCCCTTGTGGCGCCCTTGTCCTTGGCGCCGCATTGCACCAAGTTAGGCCACGTTAGGCTATGCTCGGCCACGCGGCAACGCCCCCGAAACGCCACGAATTTCCAATGTCGCGAACGTCGGTCCATCATGTCATCAAATCGCCTTGGTCAGGAAACCAGTCCTTATCTGCTGCAACACCGGGATAATCCGGTCCATTGGCAGCCGTGGGACGAGGCCGCCCTGGCCCAAGCCGCCCGTGACAACAAGCCGATCCTGCTGTCGATCGGCTATGCCGCCTGCCATTGGTGCCATGTCATGGCCCACGAGAGCTTCGAGCATCCCGAAATCGCCGCGCTCATGAACCAGCTGTTCGTCACCATCAAGGTCGACCGCGAGGAACGCCCGGATCTCGACGCCATCTATCAGAGCGCCCTGGGAATGCTGGGCGAGCATGGCGGCTGGCCCCTGACCATGTTCCTCACGCCCAAGGGCGAGCCATTCTGGGGCGGCACCTATTTTCCGCCGGCGCCGCGCTTCGGCCGCCCCGGCTTCAGCGACGTGCTGCGCTCGATCCATGACATCTACCACCGCGAGCCCGAGAAAGTGACACAGAACTGTCAGGCTCTGGCGACCGCTCTGGAATCCGTGGCCAATCGGCCGGGCGGCGGCGAAATTACCCTGGCGGACAGCGATCAGGTGGCTCAGCGCCTGTTGTCCGAGGTCGACCCCGGCCATGGTGGCCTCGGCAAAGCGCCCAAGTTTCCCCAGACAATGGCCCTGGAGCTGCTATGGCGGGCCTGGCGCCGGGGCGGTAGCGACGAGCTGCGCGGCGCCGTACTCCTCACCGCCGATCGCATGTGCCAGGGCGGCATCTATGACCATCTCGGTGGCGGCTTCGCCCGCTATGCGGTGGATGAGCGCTGGCTGGTGCCGCACTTCGAAAAGATGCTTTACGACAACGCCCAGCTCCTCGAATTGCTGACCCAGTTGTGGCAGGAGACCCGCTCACCGCTGTTCAAGCGCCGCGCCGCGGAGACCGCCGACTGGGTGCTGCGCGACATGATGGCGCCGGACGGCGGCTTCGCCAGCGCCTTCGACGCCGACAGTGAAGGGGTCGAGGGCAAGTTCTACGTCTGGACCGTTGAGGAGATCGATCAGCTGCTGGGCAGCGACGCGGCGGCATTCAAGGCGGCCTACGATGTACGCCCGGACGGCAACTGGGAGGGCAACACGATCCTCAACCGAAGCCACCTTAAGCCCATGATCCTAGACGATAATTCTAGTAGTGCCGACGACGATGACGACCTCGGACCTATGCGGGCACGGCTTCTCGAAGTCCGGGGCGGGCGCGTACCGCCGCTGCGCGACGACAAGGTATTGGCCGACTGGAACGGCCTGATGATTAGCGCCCTGGCCCAGGCCGGCGCGGTGTTCGAGCACGACGACTGGATCACCGCCGCCGCCGAGGCCTTCGCCTTCGTCCGCGACCGCATGGGCCTCGACGACGACCGCCTGGGCCACGCCTACCGCGCCGACAAGCTCGGCACCGCCGCCTTCATCGACGACTATGCCAGCATGGCCCGCGCCGCCCTGACGCTGTACGAAGTCACCGAGATCGGAAGAGCGTCG
>JAYGEF010000462.1:0-13004 GCA_046582535.1 Alphaproteobacteria bacterium | reverse complement strand
GACGCCCGCCGAGGCCCCCGCCCGCATCGAGGCGTTGATCGAGCAGCGCAAGAATCTCGAGCGGGAACTCAGCCAGGCGCGGCGCGCCGCGGTCACCGCCGGTCGGGACCAGGTCGGCGGCGACGATGGCCTGACCGACGTCGGCGGCGTGCCCTATTACGCGCGTCGCCTCGATGGCGTTCCGCCCCGGGATCTGCGCGGCCTGGCTGATGATTTGAAGCGTAAATTCGGCTCCGCCGTGGTCGCCCTGGTCGCGGTCAACGACGGCAAGGCGGCGCTCATGGTCGCGGTGACCGACAATCTGACGGACCGCCACAGCGCCATCGACCTGGTGCGCGTCGGCGCCCTGGCGCTCGGCGGAAAGGGCGGCGGCGGCCGCCCCGACATGGCCCAGGCCGGCGGGCCTGACGGGGCCAAGACCGACGCCGCCTTCGACGCTATCGAAGGAGCCTTGGCTCGATGACTATGAAAATCGCCGATACCTGGTTCGAACGCCGGCGAATGGACCATGACGTCACTTGGATATACGAACCCCACGTCCACCACTTTATGCGCTGCAATGTCTGGCATGTGCGAGGGCGAGGCCGCGATTTGCTGATCGATACGGCGCTGGGCGTCGTCTCATTGCGCGAGGCGGTGCATGATCTGTTGCAAAAACCGGTCATCGCGGCCGCCAGTCACACACATCTCGACCATGTCGGCGGCCACCATGAGTTCGAAGAGCGCCTGGTCCACGGCGCCGAGGCGGCGACCATGGCCGAGGTCGGGCGCCAGATGCCCACGAACGTCGCGGCCTACGGCGAAGACTTCATGAGGGAGGTCGTGGAGGCTGGCTACATATTGCCCAAGAACGGCGATTTCCTCACCGCCCTGCCCTACGCCGGCTTCGACCCGGACGGCCAGCTGATGGAACCCGCGACGCCGACCTGGCTGGTCGAGGACGGCGATGTGGTCGATCTCGGTGATCGGGTCTTCGAAGTGTTGCATATTCCCGGTCATTCGCCGGGCAGCATCGGCCTGTGGGAGGCCGCGACCGGCACCCTGTTCTCGGGCGATGCGATTTACGACGGCCCGCTCCTCGAGGATGTCATCGACGACTACATTGCGACCATGGAGCGCCTCCGAGCCCTCCCCGTCAGCATTGTCCATGGCGGCCACGAACCCAGTTTCGGGCGCGAACGGATGATCGAAATCTGCGACCGCTACCTGACGAAGTGGAATGCCAACCCCTTGTAACCAAGAGGTTTCCTGCGCAGAGTGGCCTTGATCAGCTGGAGGACAGAGAATGCAACTGGCCGAATTTCTCATGGCACGTGGCCATGTTTCACTGGAGGACGCGACCAAGGCAGCGGCCCATCAAGCGGAGAACGGCGGTCGGATCGACGACAGCCTGCTGGCTCTCGGCCTGGTCACCGACGAGTTGATCGCCGAGGCCAAAGACTATGTGCCCAAGGCGCCGAAGACAGTGGAAGGCACGGGCCTACCCTCGACCAGCCTGATGCCGCTGCTGCTCAAGTTCATCTATGTCGAACAGCGCGCGACTCCGGCCGAGTTCATGGACGCCCTCAAGCTGCCCTATAACGTCGTCAAGGCTCTGCTCGACGATCTGGTCGAGATGAAACTGCTGCAGTCCCTCGGCTCGGGTACGGGCGGCGGCACTGGCGGCGTCGGCAGCCTTGCCGGCATGCGCTACGGATTGACGGAACGCGGTCGCGATGCGGCATCGGAAGCCATGAAACGCAACCGTTACATCGGCCCGGCGCCGGTCTCCCTCAGCGTCTTCCAGGCCCAGGTTTTGAAACAGTCAATTGCCTCCGAGCAAATTGGCGTCGACCGGGTCACCGAGTGTTTTTCCGACCTGGTCGTCGGCAGCGACTTTGTTCGCCAGATCGGCCCCGCCGTCAATTCGGGCCGCGCGGTGCTGCTCTACGGCCCGGCGGGCAACGGCAAGACCTCGGTCGCCACCCGCGTCGCCAACATCTTCACCGACATCATTTTCGTGCCCTACACCATCGAGATCGAAGGCCAGATCATCCAGATCTACGATTCGGCAGTCCATATGCCGGCCGACATTCCCAGTCTCGCCGAGCAACTGCCCGAGCACAGCAAGGGCCTGCGCCGCGACGAGGTCGATCGCCGCTGGTTCGCCTGCAAGCGGCCGACAGTGATCGTCGGCGGCGAGCTGACCCTGGAGATGCTCGACCTCGCCAACAGCGAGGTTTCAAACTTCTACGAAGCCCCCATGCATGTGAAGGCGCTCAACGGCACCTTCATCGTCGATGACTTCGGGCGCCAACTGGTCGATCCGGGCAAGCTGCTCAACCGCTGGATCGTGCCCATGGAGAACCGGGTCGATTTCTTCAAGCTCAAGACCGGGCGGACCATCGAGATTCCGTTCGACGAACTGCTCATCTTCTCTACCAACATGGCGCCCCAGGACCTGATCGATCCGGCCTTCTTGCGCCGTATTCCCTACAAGATCGAACTCGGCGCGCCGACCCTGGACTAATACCGCAGCGCCTTCCGCATGGTTGCCGAGAATGCCGGTATGGAATTGCCCGAGGATGTTCTCGATTTCATTATCGATCGGCTGACCGCCAACGAAGATCAAACTTTGGGATTTTATCAGGCCCGCTTCATCACCGATCACGTGCTCGCCGCCTGCAAGTATTTGGATACGCCGCCCAGCTTCACCCGCGACGGTGTGATCGACGCCCTAGAGAACCTCTACATCAGCCACGACGCCGGCGACGAAGGTCAGTAGCCCAACGTCTTGTCGACCAGACCGATGAGCGGTTCGCCGCGACGGTAACGGCCCAGGTTTTCCTTAAAGCGATCCAGGTTGCGGCCGGCGCGAAGCTGGCTGGCGCCCGCCGTATGAGGGCTCATGACCACGTTGGGGAAGCGCCACAGAGGATCGTCGGCAGGCAACGGCTCGATATGATGGACGTCGAGACCAGCGCCGCCCAGATGTCCCGATTCGAGAGCCGCCACCAACGCCGAATGATCGACAAGCTCTCCCCGCGTGACATTGAGCAACAGGGCGCCGGGCTTCATGGCGGCAAAGCGGCCGGCGTCGATCATGGCATCAGTCTCGGCGGTCAGCGGGGCGCAAATCGCGACCACGTCGGATCCGGACAGCATGGCATCGAAGCTATCGAGGCGACCAACCGCCGCCACCAGGTCATCGCCCTCGACCGCGTCCCGATCGATGGCGCGAATGATCATGCCGAAGCCGGCGGCGCGCCGGGCGATGGCCCGTCCGGTACCGCCGTAGCCGACGATGCCCATAACCATGCCCTCAAGCTCCACGGCGCGCTGGCGATAGTCCAGGCGTTTGTCCCAGGCTCCATGGCCATGACGGATGGCCTCGGCCAGTTGACGGGTCAGGGCCAGTAACAGGCCCATGGCGTGATCGGCCAGGTGGGAGCCGACCAGTCCCTTTTCGCAGGTCAGGATGACGACGCCGTCGCGCAAGGCCGGATACATCATAAAGTCGACCCCCGACGACGTCGCCTGAATCCACTTTAGTCGCGGCGCAGCAGTAAACAGTTCCTCGTCGATGCTGCCCAATATGACCTCGGCCTCGGGCGCCGCCGCCATGGCCTGATCGCGGTTCGTGGCGACGGTGACCACCGCATCCGGACCGGCCGCCTCGGCCACGGCCAAGCGAACCTCTGCGCTGACCTCTGTCAGAATCATGCGGTCGTTGACCATAAGAATATTCACGGAAACTACACCGCGACGCCGGCCTTGAGGCCCTCGAACACCGCTTCTTCGGCGGTTCGCGCCACCATGGCGTCGCCGATCATGCGGGTCTCGCCGGACCAGTCGGCCAGGGCCTCACCGAGGCCGTCCACGGACGTGTGGCCGAGGGAATAGACCAGGGTCTCCATGCTCTCGCAGATGATCGGCTCGCCGCTGGTGGTGTGCTGGAAATAGGCGGTGTCGCTGTCGACCCCGTAGAGCCGGGCCAGAGGAATGATCTCGACGCCGAGCTTGTGGAGATCGCCGAGCCAGCGGTCGCGAACATATTGCTGGATGGTCTGGCCGGGCATGTAACCGTTGACCACCAGGCGCACCCGGCTGCCGGCAGTGGCCAGCTTCTCGGCCAGGCCGAGGCCGATCCAGTCGCAACGCCAGTCGGCGATGACCACGTCGGCGCCGACATTGGCCTCGTCGCGGATCACCGACCAGCTATCGACAACGTGGGCCTCTTCGGCGCCCTCGATGGGCGGCTTGTTGACGGTGGCGCCGGTGGCGATAATGACCACGTCCGGCGCCTCGGCCTCGACCAGGGCGCGATCAACCGTGGTGTTGAGCACCACCCGCACGCCGGCCAGTTCCATCTCGCGCGCCAGGTTGGTCACCAGGCCACCAAACTCGGCTCGCCCCGGCAACAACTGGGCCAGCAGTACCTGGCCGCCAAGCCGGGCGCCGCCCTCGTAGAGGGTGACATCATGGCCACGCTCCGCGGCCACGGCGGCGGCCTTCATGCCGGCCGGACCACCGCCGGCGACCAGTATCTTGCAGACCGGCGCCGCCGGGATCCGGGTGCCGTATTCGAGTTCGCGTCCGGTTTCGGGATACTGCAGGCAGGACAGGCTGAAGCCCTCGAGGATATGGCCGATGCAGGACTGATTGCAGGCGATGCAGGCGCGGATATCGTCGGTCCGGCCTTCGCGTGTCTTATTGACCATGTCCGGGTCGGCGATCATCGCCCGGGTCATGCCGCACATATCGGCCTGGCCGCTGGCGACGATGGCCTCGGCCTTCTGGGGTTGGTTGATGCGCCCGGCGACGAACACCGGCATGGTGACCCGCTGCTTCACCGCCTGGGCGAAGGGCGCCACGTAGCCCGGATCGATGTTCATGGGCGGGACAATGTGGACCGAGCCGCCCAGGGTGGCCGACGAGCCGGCGATAACGTTGACGTAGTCGAACACGCCGTCATCGCCCAGGGCCGCGATGATTTCGAGAGTTTCGTCGGGCTGCAACCCTTCCGGGCCGATCTCGTCGCCGGAAATGCGTAGCCCCGCCACCCGGTCGTCGGGCAGGACGCTACGCACGGAGTCACCAATCTCGCGCAGCAGCCGCAGGCGGTTCTCGAAGCTGCCGCCGTACTCGTCGGTGCGGCGGTTGACCCGGGGACTGAGAAACTGAGCCGGCAGATAGCCCTGGCTGGCAATCACCTCGACACCGTCGTAGCCGGCGTTGATCATCCGCCCGGCGCCGGCGCCGTAGGCCTCGATGACCTCGATGACCAGCGCGTGCGGCATTTCGCGGGGCATGATGTGGAAACGCTCGTTGGCCGTCGCCGAAGCGCTGTAGGACACCGCCGCGGTGCCGTCGGTGCTATGCAGGATCTCGCGGCCGGGGTGAAACAGCTGGCCGAATATGCGGCAGTCGTGGCGGTGAACGGCGTCGGTCAGGCGGCGCAGGCCGGGGCCACTATCGTCGTTGCGCACCTGGAGGATGCCATCGGAATAGGCCGCCGATTCGTGGACCTCGCTGGCCTCGGTAATGATCAGTCCGGCACCGCCCCGGGCGCGGGCCTCGTGATAGGCGATCATGGCCTCGCTGGGCGCCCCGCCCTCGGCGAGAAATGTGCCGTGGCCGGTGGAGAAAATGCGGTTGCGGATTTCGACGCCACGAATACGCAGCGGCGAAAACAGATTGGGGAACGACCCGGACATGGCTGGAAACCCCGCCTCAGGCGACCGCGCGGTGGTTCAGCACCTCGCTCACCGGCGTGCCAAGCCAGCCCGCCGCGCGCTTCTCCCAATAGAGCGAATGGAGTTTCATGGACAGCGCGCCGGGGGCACCGTTGGACAGCACCCGGTCATCGACCTTGATCACCGGCATGATGCCGCCGGCGGTCGAGCAGATGAACACCTCGTCGGCCTCGTGCAGGTCTTCCGGCCCATAATCGCCGGCATGACAGGGGGCGCCGGTCTCGGCGGCCAGGTCGAACACGGTCTGCCGGGTAATGCCTTCGAGCATGTTGCGGGCCGGGGTGTGGAGTTCGCCGTCCTTGATGAAAAACACGTTGAAGCCGGGACCTTCGGCGAGAATACCGTCGGGGGTGCAGAGCACCGCATTGTGGGCGCCGGCGTCGGCGGCCTCGATCTTGGCCCGTACCAGATCACCCCAATGGAAGTTCTTGAACCGGGCGTCGACGCACTCGTCGGGAATGCGCCGGGTCTTGGCGACGATGATGTCGATGCCCTTTTGCTGCACCTCCAGGGGGACGATCCAGACATAGGGAATCGCATAAGCGATGAAGTTGACATTGGTGTCGCGCAGGTCGGGAACGAAGCCGCGAATGAAGCCCTTGTTGGTGCCGCGGGTCAGCATCATGTCGACGTAGGACTTCTCGCCAACGCCGCCGCGCTCGACACATTCGGCCAGGATATGCTTGATCTCTTCGGCGCTGTAGGGACAGGTCATGCCGACGCCGGCGCAGGAGCGCAGGAAGCGGGCCACGTGATCGTCGAGCCGGAAGAATCGGCCGTTGCTGGTCGAGGTCACGTCGTAGACCACGTCGCTCTTGCTGAAGCCGCTGTCGAACACGGAAATCTTGGCGTCCTCGATCGCCACGTACTCGCCGTCGATAAACGCCATGCCGTCGCACATAACCATCTCCTCCGAACTGATTGGTACCGCCGCACAGCAGTCAGCGTCCATCAAAACGGCGGCGGCGTCAATTCATGGGCTCGCGATTGGGATGGTGCAGGCGCGGATTGCTCAGCACCGAGATAATGTCGGCCATGAGAAACAACAGAATATAGATCGCCGCGAAGATCATGCCGCAGGCCTGGACCACGGGCAGGTCGCGCCGCACCACGGACTCGACCATATAGCTGCCCATGCCGCGATAGGAGAACAGCGTCTCGATAATCACCACCCCGACAATCAGTTGGGCGGTGACCATGAGCGTCACGTTGATAATCGGGGCAACGGCGTTGGGCAGGGCATGGTGCAGAACAATCCGCCACGGCGACATGCCCTTGAGATGGGCCATCTCAATATAGTCGTTGCCCAGCACGTTGAGAATGCTGGCCCGGGTCAGTCGCATGATCGGAGCCAACGATATCAGGGTCAGCACGAGAACCGGCAGAGCCAGGCCGTGGAGCCGGACGGGCCAGGAAATATCCCGAACCCAGGCGGTGTGAGCGGGAAATATGCGGAATGTGACGACGAACAGAAAGGCCAGAAAATAGGCCAGCACGAAGTCGGGCACCGAGAACAGCACCAGGGTTCCCAGAGTGGTGGTGCGGTCGAACAAGGTACCCTTTCGGGCCGCCGCCCAGGTGCCCAGGGCAAGACCGAGCGGTACCGCGAAACCCGCCGTCAGCGCCGCCAACAACAGGGAGTTGTAGAACCGCGGTTCGATAATCTCCCACACCGGCCGCCACCAGATCCACGACTTTCCGAAGTCGAGAACCAGGGCGTTGGACATCCATTGGAAGTATCGCACATAGGCCGGACGATTGAGGCCGAACGCCTCGCGAATTTCGGCCAGTCGGTCCGCCGTGCGGCCGCGCCCGAGGATGGCGTCGGCGAAATCGCCGGGCAGGAATTCGAGGATCCAGAACAGCATGGACGAGAGCACGATCAACGCGATCACCGAGATCGCCACCCGGGCGAGGATCAATTTTACGACCGGGGCAAGACGAACGGTCATGCGGCGACGAGGGGGGGAGTCCTTAGGTGACGTTAAATCCTGCATGGTCAGCAGGCCGGCCCAATACCCAAATGTGCCGCAAGCCGCCTCATGCCTGCTCGGGTCGCCAGGAAATCAGGCCTTCGGTTCGCGCTCGCACTTCGGGCGAGGCCAAGCATGTGGCAACCGACTCATAGCCCGGCGCGCCCGGATAGGGAGCGACCAGGGTCGGCGGACTGTGGTTGGCGGGACACAGGATGATGGCCTCGTCGGGGCCCACGGCATCCAGATCCAGGATGGCGCAGGAGCGCGTCATCATCATGATCGGCCGGGCACGCCGGGCGTGGTGGCGCAGGTGGGCAATCAGCGCTTCCTGGGTCGCGTGATCCAGTCCTTGTTCCACCATATCGACAACCAGGACTGCGGCTTCTTCCGTTTCAAGGGCGACAAGCAGCGCGATCAGGGCCGGCGACTCGGTCGCGCCATCCTCCACAAGCCAGGCCACGGTTTGATCGACGCGGGACTTCATCGCCGGGTCATTGTCCAGTCGCCGATGCGCTTCCGCGCCGTCCTCGTCCAACCGTTCCAGACCAATGTAGGCGGCGTCCGGCAGAACCTCGGCAATTTTCATGGACAGCACTGTCTTGCCGCAACCGAGGGGGCCGAGGATGTAGTTGAGCGGGCGAATGTCGGACAGTTCGAAGCGTTCGCCGCCCCACGGCCAGGGTAGGTCGAAGGCGACGCTAATCTCGCCGTTCGAGCGCACCATTCGCCCTAGCACGCCAGCGTCCGGCGCCTGCCCCTGGGCGAGCTCGGCCCGAAGGGTGCGAACCTTCTCAACGGTCTCGCCGAGTTGGCGGGCCTGACCTTCGAGCGTCGCCTGATGGGCAGCCAGAGCCGGTTCGAGGGACTGTGGATCACCATCCAAGACCCGTCCTACCTGGGCCAGACTAAGGCCCAATGCCCGCAGATCGACGATCTCGGCGGCGCGGGCCATCTCGGCGGGACCATAGGTCCGCCATCCAGCCGTGGTACGGACCGGTGTGATCAGGCCACGCTGTTCGTAAAGGCGCAGGGCCTTGGTGGAAATACCGAGTCGCCTGGCGGCCGCGGCGGGGTTCAGAAACTGTGCGGAAGCACTCACGATTCACCTCATTGTTTGTCTAACCGCGATCCTTATGAGGGCGGCCCCAGGGGCCGGGTCAAGCGCGAATTTACTGTACTTGATTTTGTCTTCGAATGCTCGTGTGGCGGCGCCCTACCCCATGGCGGCGCGCAAGCCCTCGTCGATCTTACCGAGGAACTGCTGGGTCGTCATCCAGCCCTGGTCGGGGCCGATGAGCAGAGCCAGATCCTTGGTCATGAAGCCGGCCTCGACGGTGTCGACGCAGACCTGCTCCAGGGTGGCGGCAAACTTCGCGAGATCATCGTTGCCGTCGAGCTTGGCGCGGTGGGCGCAACCGCCGCTCCAGGCGAAGATCGAGGCGATGGGATTGGTCGACGTTTCGTTGCCCTTCTGGTGCTCGCGGTAATGGCGGGTCACCGTGCCGTGGGCGGCTTCGGCTTCGACGGTGGCGCCGTCCGGGGTCATCAGTACCGACTTCATCATGCCGAGGGAGCCGAAGCCCTGGGCGACGATGTCGGACTGGACGTCGCCGTCGTAGTTTTTGCAGGCCCACACGAAGCCGCCGGACCACTTGAGGGCGCAGGCCACCATGTCGTCGATCAGGCGATGCTCGTAGGTCGTGCCGGCGGCCTTGAACTTGGCGGCGAACTCGGCCTCGAAGACCTCTTCAAACAAATCCTTGAAGCGCCCGTCATAGGCCTTGAGGATGGTGTTCTTGGTCGATAGATAGACCGGCCACTTGCGGTCCAGGCCGTAGTTGAGACAGGCGCGTGCGAAGCCGCGGATTGACTCGTCGAGGTTGTACATGGAGAGGGCGACGCCGGGCGCCTGGAACTCGTAGACCTCGCGCTCGATGGCCTCGCCGCCGTCGGCGGGGTCGAAGCGCAGCGTCAGGGTGCCGGCGCCGGGGACCAGGAAGTCGGTGGCCCGATACTGATCGCCGAAGGCATGGCGGCCGATGACGATGGGCCGGGTCCAGCCCGGCACCAGGCGCGGCACGTTGTTGCAGATAATCGGCTCGCGGAACACGGTGCCGCCGAGAATATTCCGGATGGTGCCGTTGGGCGAGCGCCACATCTGCTTGAGGCCGAATTCCTCGACCCGTGCCTCGTCCGGCGTGATCGTAGCGCATTTGACGCCGACGCCGTGCTGCTTGATGGCATTGGCGGCGTCGATGGTGATCTGATCGTCGGTGGCGTCGCGGGCTTCGATACCGAGATCGAAATAGACCAGGTCAACGTCAAGATAGGGCAGGATCAGCTTGTCTTTGATAAACGCCCAGATAATGCGGGTCATTTCGTCGCCGTCGAGTTCGACGATCGGGTTCTCGACCTTGATTTTGGCCATGGTGTCCTCGTGTTGGGTGATTGCGCGGCGGCACGATATCACCGGCTTGCCGAGCCTGCTAGATGAGTTCGTCCCGGGCCGGCGTTGCCGGTGGCGGTGCCTTGGCAAGGACGTCGAAAACCTCGTCCACGCTGTCGACAAACTGGTAGAGCCGGCGTGCCGAACCATCGGCGAAGCCACCGGCGATGACGTGCTCGAGCAAAGTCTCCAGCGGCTTCCAGTAGCCGGCGCTGTCGATCAGCACCACCGGCTTGTCGTGGAGGCCGAGTTGGCGCCAGGTGATGATCTCGAAGGTCTCGTCGAGCGTCCCAAATCCGCCAGGCAGCACGGCAAAAGCGTCGGCCAACTCGAACATCTTGTGCTTGCGTTCGTGCATGTTGTCGACGATCAAGAGTTCGGTGACCTGCTGGTGGCCGATCTCGCGCTCTTCGATATGGCCGGGGATGATGCCCGTGACCTGGCCGCCGGCGTCCAGCACGGCGTCGGCCAGAACGCCCATGAGGCCGACCCGGCCGCCGCCGAACACCAGGCGCACGCCGCGTTCGGCCATGAGCCGGCCAAGCCGCTCGGCGGCGGCCCGGTGGGCGGGGTCGCTACCGGTGCTCGAGCCGCAGTAGACGCAGAGGGAAGTGAGCGCGATCATGAAAAATATTCTCCAGGTTGCCCTGATTATATTGTGTGGCGTAGGGGTGATTTACAGTCCCGCTTATGCCGGCCAGGCCGATGTGGTGCGGGTCGAAGTAACGCGAGCCGCGCCCGGGGTCTACAGCTTCCGGGTCACCCTACGCCACGACGACGCTGGCTGGGACCACTATGCCGACCGCTGGGAGGTGCGCGACGCCGAGGGGACGGTGCTGGGAACCCGCGTCCTGGCTCATCCCCATGTGGACGAACAGCCTTTCACCCGCGGTCTCTCGGGCGTCGCCGTTCCCCATAGCCTGAGCCAGGTGACGATCGCCGCCCACGACAGCGTCCACGGTCACGGCGGGATCGAGATGACGGTGGTTCTGCCCGAGTAGCCTGACTCACTCGGCCTTCTTCGCCGGCAGAGCGTTGTCGATGGCTGGCAGGCTTGCGACGTACTCGGCGATGGCCGCCAGATCATCGGCACTCAGGTATTTGTAGCCCTGCTCGATGGCCTCTTCCATGGCTCCCTGGACATTGTCGAAGTCGGGCTGGTAGCCGGTCCTGAGCAGGCCGGCAATATCGGCCACGCTCCAGTCGCCGATGCCAGTGGCGCCGTGGGGCGTAATGTTAGGCACCCGCCGGCCGTCGGGCCCGTCAGCGGTGCCGGCGTACCACTTCTCCGGGTCCGTGCCGCCGAGGCCGTCGCGCGGCGTATGGCACTCACCGCAGTGCGCCACGGCGTTGGCCAGATAGGCGCCGCGGTTCCATGTCTCGGTCTGATCCGGATCGGCCTGGAACGGGCCAGGCTCGAAATACATCGCCTTCCACAGCCCGACCATGAAGCGCCAGCCGAACGGCGGTGTCAGATCGTGGGGAAGATTGGCCCGGCGCACCGGCCGCACCGAGTCGAGATAAGCTTTGAGATCGGCCAGGTCGGCCGCCGTCATGGCCGTAAACGAGGTGTAGGGAAAGGCCGGAAAATAGTGCGAGCCGTCGGGCCCGACGCCCTTGGTCATGGCATTGGTGAAATCCGACTCCGACCAGCCACCGATGCCGGTTTCCGGATCAGGTGTTATGTTGGGGCTGTAGAACACGCCGAACGGCGTCTCGAGCGCCCTGCCGCCGGCGAGGAACCCGGCGGCGCGGGATACGGTGTGGCAGGCACAACCGCCAGAGGCGCGAAGCAGATACTCGCCTCGCGCCACCGCGTCGTCCGCCCAGGCGCCATCAACGCCGGCCCACGCGAAACAGGCCAGCAGCGTCGCTGCTACCTGCCGAAAGACGTAGGGCGCCACTATTCCTTGGGTTTGCGGAATGGCTTGTGGCAACCGCCGCAGGCATTTCCGAGGTTGCCCATGGCGGCGCCCACGGCGGTCATATCGCCGCTTTCCGCGGCCTCGACCAGAGCACCGGTCGCCACTTGGAACGCCTTGACAGCCTTTTCGAATTTCGCCCAGTTGTCCCAGATCTTCGTCATGGCGCGGGTCTCGCCGACGCCGCTGCCGGGCGGGAAGATATCGGCCGCCATCATACTCGTCGCCTGCAGGGCGCGGGCGTGGTCGGCCACATGGCCGGAAAACGAGACCTCGCCTTTCAGCACGGCGCCGATGGAACCCATGTGAGCGCCCACGGCGCTCATGATCTTCTGGCGATATTTGATGACGTTGGCCGGATCGTCGGCGGCGACCGCCGGGGCAACCCAAACACCCATGGCGAGCAAGCTGAACATGACAGCGTGAAACAATCCTCGAAATTTCCTCATGGTCCTGATCCTCATGTCTAAATGCCCACCCCCATTGGCCCGAAGTGTTCCCGAGCCGGCACGCCACGTCAAGCCAACGGCGAGGGCCGCCGTGCGGAGGGATGCACGGCCAAGCGAAGAATGATATAGGTACCGTCATCCTATTAGGCTTGTAACCGAGTGGTAGCCTGTGAAATTCAATATCGTCGCCTTAGCCGTTCTCTTCGTGGCTATCATCGCCTTCCTGGCGTGGAACGCTTCTCGTCAGGACGGGGAAGACGCGCCCGCGGCGGTGGCTGGCAGCGAGTCGCAAAGCACAAGCGAGACTGGCGCTATCGAGTCGGCGCAGAGCCCCACGCCCGACACCGCCATTCCGCCGAGTTTTGACATCGTCCGCATCAGCCCCGACGGCGATGCGGTCATCGCCGGCCGCGCCGAGCCCGGCGCCGAGGTCCAGATCCTGGAGGGCGATACGGTCATTGCCGAGGTCACGGCCG
>JAYGEF010000397.1:0-2235 GCA_046582535.1 Alphaproteobacteria bacterium | reverse complement strand
TACCGGACTCGCGCAGCAGCACTTCGCAGAGGGAAAAGGCAAATCGCCCGCCGGCCAGTCGGCGGGCTGTACCGGCCTCGACCGCGGCTTCGGCGGCATCGCCCGAAAGCAGCCCCACCGGGCGAATATAGACCCCCGCCTCACGGGAAAAGCCCCGCGGCAATGCAGGGCTTCGACGCCAGTCTGTCATTTCGGACTATCGCGGGTGAGCGTCAGGAACTGGGCTGGGGTTCCGGCTCGAGATCACCGGCCGTCCCCTTGCCGCCACTGGTCGGCACCGACGAGGGCTTGCCGGAATCCTCCGGCGGCTCTTCCACATCCGGCCGGACAATCCCCTCGCCCTTGAGCAGGGCGACAATCTCGTCACCGGTCAGGGTCTCATATTCGAGGAGCGCCTTGGCCAGGGTATGCAATCCCTCGATGTTGTCCTCGAGAATGGTCCGCGCCCGCGCATAGCAAGTATCGACAATATGGCGCACCTCGGCGTCGATCATCTCGGCGGTGGCTTCCGAGATATGCTTGGTCTGGGTCACCGAATGGCCGAGGAAGATTTCCTGCTCGTTCTCGCCGTAGGACAGCGGGCCCAATTTGTCGCTCATGCCATACTGGGTCACCATGTTGCGGGCCAGCTGGGTGGCCATTTGGATATCCGACGACGCGCCGCTGGTCACCTTGTCCTCGCCAAACACCAGCTCTTCGGCGATACGTCCGCCCATGGCCACGGTGATATCGGCGTGAAGTTTTTCACGGGACACCGAAAGGCGGTCAGTCTCGGGCAGACGCATGACCATGCCAAGCGCCCGGCCACGGGGAACAATGGTTGCCTTGTGGATCGGGTCCCCGGCCGGCGAATGGACGGTTACCAGGGCATGACCGCCTTCGTGATAGGCGGTCAGTCGGCGCTCGGCCTCGGTCATTACCAGGGAGCGCCGTTCGGCGCCCATCATGACCTTGTCCTTGGACAGTTCGAGCTCGGACATGGTCACCACGCGCTTACCCAAACGCGCCGCAAGTAACGCCGCCTCGTTGACCAGGTTGGCGAGATCGGCGCCGGAGAAGCCCGGCGTGCCGCGAGCGATAATGCGCGGTTCCACATCGGGCGCCAGAGGCACTTTGCGCATGTGGACCTTGAGGATCTTCTCACGGCCGAGAATATCGGGATTGGGCACCACCACCTGGCGGTCGAAACGGCCGGGCCGCAACAGCGCCGGGTCGAGCACATCGGGCCGGTTGGTGGCGGCGATCAGGATAACGCCTTCGTTGGCCTCGAAGCCGTCCATCTCCACGAGCAACTGGTTGAGGGTCTGCTCGCGCTCATCGTTGCCGCCGCCAAGCCCGGCGCCGCGATGGCGGCCGACCGCGTCGATCTCGTCGATGAAGATGATGCAGGGCGCGTTCTTCTTGCCCTGCTCGAACATGTCGCGCACCCGGCTGGCGCCGACGCCGACGAACATTTCGACGAAGTCGGAGCCGGAAATGGTGAAGAACGGCACGTTGGCTTCGCCGGCGATGGCCCGGGCCAGCAGGGTCTTGCCGGTGCCCGGCGGGCCGACCAGCAACACGCCCTTGGGAATCTTGCCACCGAGGCGCTGGAATTTTTGCGGGTTCTTGAGGAACTCGACAACCTCCTCAAGCTCCTCCTTGGCCTCGTCGATACCGGCCACATCGTCAAACGTGACCCGGCCGAGCTTCTCGGTCAACAGCTTGGCGCGGGATTTGCCGAAGCCCATGGCCTTGCCGCCGCCGGACTGCATTTGCCGCATGAAGAATATCCACACGCCGATAAGCAGCAGCATGGGGAACCACGACAACAGGATGCCCGACAGCGACGGCACGCCTTCATCATCGGGCGCGGCGCTGATGCGAACACCGTTCACGGTCAGCCGTTGGACCAGCGTCGGGTCGTCGGGCGCATAGGTGCTGAACTCGCGGCCGTCTTCGTAAAAGCCGACAATCTGGTTGCCCGAGATGGTCACATCGCGGACCTGGCCGCGCTCGACCTCGCTGATAAAGTCGGAAAACGCCAGGTTCTCCTGCGGGCCGCTGCTGCCTGGACTCTGGAACATGTTGAACAGGACGATCAGCAGCAAGCCGATGATTCCCCACAACACAAGATTTCGACCGAAATTGTTCACGTTACCTAAGCCTCTCGTTCACCCAAATGCGCCGTGCACTATCGTGCAACGAGCCAAGCCGACTATTCTATCCCCCTGCCCCGGCAAAGGCAAAGCCGGC
>JAYGEF010000388.1:0-1521 GCA_046582535.1 Alphaproteobacteria bacterium | reverse complement strand
AGATATTCCGCAAACCTCATAGAACTGTTAGCCTGATCAGTACCTATCGTTCAGGGCCTGATAGCGGCGCGGCGTTAATCTTCGCGGGAGAAGCAACAATGAAAACGTTCAGCAGCAATTCCCTTTCTCGCAGATCGGTCCTGACAGGCCTGCTCGCCACGGCAACCGTACCCGCCTGGGCGCAGACGATACCGACGAATCCGGACGTGGTGATTATTGGTGCGGGCTCGGCCGGCCTTTCGGCGGCTCGCACGTTGATTGCCCGGGGTAAGTCCGTTGTCATCGTCGAGGGCGCGAAACGCATCGGCGGCCGTGCCTTTACGGAAAGTGATACCTTTGGCGTGCCGTTCGATCACGGCTGCTTCAACGTCATGGGCCCCAAGAACTTCGCATACAAGGATATGGCGAAAGAATGGGACTATGACTTACTCTATATGAAAGGAGCGGGCGAGACTGTGTTCGTTGGCGACCGCAAGGCGACAACGGCTGAACTGGGCCAGTACGATGTCGCATGGGGTACCATGAGAAGCGCTCTAAATAAGGCAGGCAGAGCCGGCCTGGACATCTCCGCGGCATCGGCCATGCCCGACGATTTTACCGGCATGAAATTTGCCAGCCTCAGCCAGACCTGGATGGGGCCGATGGACTTCTCGGTCGATTTCGAAGACCTGTCGGTACAGGATTGGTGGCAGTATGGAGAGGTCCCATCCAACTATATGATCAAGCAGGGCTACGGCACGCTGGTCGCGCGCATGGGCGAGAACCTGCCGGTCAAGCTCAACACCCCGGCCACCCGGGTCGACTGGAGCGGCGATGGTGTGACCGTGGAAACACCCGCGGGCACCATTCGGGCAAAAGCCTGTATCGTCACGGTTTCAACCGGTGTTTTGAATGCCGGTTCCATAAAGTTCGCGCCAGCGTTGCCTGAGTGGAAGCAACAGGCCATCGGCAATCTACCCATGGGGTTGCTTGCCAAGGTGACGCTCCAGTTTGACGGCGAGCGATTCGGCCTTCGCAAAAACAAGTGGCTATCCTATGTGGTTCCCAACGACATGCCGGCAGAGGCTTGTTACTTCCTGACCTGGCCCTTTGGCTTCGACATTATGATCGGCTGGATTGGCGGACAATTTGGCTGGGAGTTGTCCGCCGCGGGCACAGACGCCGCTGTCGACTTCGCCCTTGAAGAGGTGGTGAAAATGGTCGGCAGCGACGCACGCAAGCATTTCGTCAAGGGTCACCTGACAGGCTGGGGCGAGAACCCCTGGGTCTATGGCGCCTATGCCGCTGCCATTCCCGGCCATTATGGCGCCCGCGCCGAACTGGCAAAACCACTAGCCGACCGCCTGTTCTTCGCCGGTGAAGCGGTTGCCGGCCCGTACATGATGCTTTGTAGCGGCGCCTATATGAGCGGGGAAGCGGTCGCCAACGAAGTCGCTACGCACCTTTGATGGTCTTGTTCTTGGAAATGAAGACGGCGCCCAATCTCCGCTCCCCTGCCCGCACAAAAACTCGAACCACGCC
>JAYGEF010000326.1:0-1668 GCA_046582535.1 Alphaproteobacteria bacterium | reverse complement strand
TTACCGCCGGCCTGCGCTTGGGCGGGTTGGCCGCGCCGATGGTTCTTGACGGACCCATGGACGGCGACGCGTTCCGCGCCTACGTCGCGCAGGTCCTGGTCCCGGAGTTGGCCCCCGGCGACGTGGTGATTCTTGACAATCTCCCCGCCCACAAGGTGAGTGGCGTCCGAGAGACCCTCGCGGGCGCCGGTGCGACGTTGGTGTTCCTGCCGCCCTACTCGCCCGACTTTAACCCGATCGAACAGGCCTTCGCCAAGCTCAAGGCCCTGCTGCGCAAGGCCGCCGCTCGCACCGTCGACGATCTCTGGAACGCCATCGCCGAGGCCATCGAGATGTTCACACCCGACGAATGCGCCAACTTCTTCGCCAACTCAGGATATGATCCATTCTGATCGGTAAATGCTCTAGTGTTCCGCTCGAAACAAATGATTCCCATTGAGCGGGTTTGATGCGAATCTGCCGGCATGGGCAAGAAAGTGAGGATCCAGCTGGTGCCCGGTGATCGGGACAGACTGGAGGCGTTGACCGCCAATGGCAACACGCCGCAGAAACATGTTCGGCGCGCTCGGATCGTGCTTCTGGCCGGCGATGGCGTCGGCACCGACGAGATTCAGCGCCGCCTGGGCGCGAGCAAGCCGACCATCCGGCGCTGGCGGACGCGCTATGTCGAGGCCGGCGTGGACGGCTTGTGCCGCGACAAGACGCGCACAAGGCGCCGCTTGGGGCGGCATTGGTCAACCGGGTGCTCGAGAAGACGGTGACGGAAGTGCCGCCCGACGCGACCCATTGGAGCCTGCGAACAATGGCCAAGGCGGTGGGCATCGCGCCGTCGAGCGTTCAGGCGATCTGGAAGGCCCACGGCCTGAAGCCACACTTGGTGGCGACTTTCAAACTGTCCAACGATCCGCGGTTTGCCGAGAAGGTCGAGGACGTGGTCGGGCTGTATGTCAACCCGCCGGCACACGCCATCGTGCTGTCGGTGGACGAGAAGTCCCAGATCCAGGCGCTCGACCGTACCCAGCCGGGCCTGCCGATGAAGAAGGGGCGGGCCGGCACCATGACCCACGACTACAAACGCCATGGCACCACCACCCTGTTCGCGGCACTCAACGTGCTTGACGGCACGGTCATTGGCGAGTGCATGCAGAATCATCGCCATCAGGAGTTCATCCGCTTCTTGAATAAGATCAATCGCGCGACGCCGAAGCGCTTGGCTCTCCACCTGATCGTCGACAACTATGCCGCCCACAAGACACCGGAGGTCAAACGGTGGCTCAAACGCCATCCCCGGTTCCACTTGCATTTCACGCCGACCTCGGCGTCGTGGCTCAACCTGGTCGAACGTTTCTTTGCCGAGATCACCCGAAAACGCATCCGTCGCGGCGTGTTCCGTTCCATCGTCGAGCTACAAATGGCCATCAACGACTACCTCGACCAGCACAACGCCGACCCCAAAACCTTCGTATGGACCGCTTCCGCCAGTTCCATCATCGAAAAGGTCACCCGTGGGAAACAAGCGTTGGAATCGCAACACTAGTCCTCCATGCATCCCGGTTTCCGCCTCGTCAGACCGCACCGTCGATCCCACCTCCCTCCGCCCACCGAAGCGGGCTTCGCGAAGGCGGGTGGTTGCAAGTGTTCCGAGGCGGCGGGGTTGTCAAGGATCTA
>JAYGEF010000254.1:0-4297 GCA_046582535.1 Alphaproteobacteria bacterium | reverse complement strand
TCCTGTCGTGCCACCGCACCACCGTGCCGTTCGGCGCCCACGGCGGCGAGCCTGGAAGCGCCGGCCGCAACAGAGTTGAACGGGCCGACGGGAGCACGGTCGAACTCGGCGCCTGCGACCAGATCGAAATGAACGAGGGCGACGTCTTCGTCATAGAAACCCCCGGCGGCGGCGGCCATGGAGAGAAACCATGCTGAGAATATTCGCGACCATGAGCCCGCTGTTGTCGGCGGTGGTGCTGGTCGGGCTCGGTAACGGCTTGTTCTTCACCCTGCTGGGCCTGCGCATGTCGGCCGAGGGGGTGTCGGGTGGTTTGATCGGCATTGTCGGCTCGGCCTATTTCGCCGGCATGTTCACGGGCACGCTGTTTTGCGAGCGGATCATTCGCCGGGTCGGCCATATTCGCGCCTTCTCGGTGTTCGCCTCGATTTCGGCAGCGGCGGCGATCCTCCATCCACTGCTCCCCGACCCCCTAGTCTGGGTGCTGTTGCGCTTTGCCATGGGATTCGCCATGGCGGGCTATTTCATGGTGGTGGAATCCTGGCTCCAGTTCGAGGCCACCAATGAGACCCGGGGACGCAGCTTCGCACTGTATATTCTGGCCCATACGGCCGGAGCCGGGCTCGGGCCGCTGCTGCTGTTTATCGCCAACCCGGGCAGTTACGAGCTGTTTGCCATCGCCGCCCTGCTCTACACCCTGGCCCTGCTGCCGGTGGCGCTCACGACCATGAGCAATCCGGTCCTTGAACCCTCGACACGCTTCGGCATTCGCGACCTCTATGCCATTTCGCCGGTGGCGGTCGTTGGCTCCTTCACCATCGGATTGGGCATCAGCTCGTTCTCGGCCCTCGGTTCAGTCTATGCCGAGCGCATCGGCCTGACGGCGGCGGCGATCTCGTTCTTCATGGTGGCGCCCCGGCTTGGCGGCTTCATCATGCAATACCCCATGGGCATACTTTCCGACCGCTTCGACCGGCGCCACGTCATGGTCGCTCTGACCCTGGCGACCGCCGTCGTCGGCGCCACCCTGGCCGCGGTCGGGTCGGTATCCCTGATCGTGCTCTTGATACTGGCTTGCCTATTCGGCGCGGCCTCAGCGCCGATCTATTCCACCGTCGTTGCCCACGCCAACGACTACGTGGAACCCCGCGACTTCGTCGCCGCCAGCGCCGGGCTGATTTTTGCCCACGGGCTCGGCGCCAGTGCCGGCCCGACCCTGGCGGCGGGTGCCATGGGATTGTTTGGGCCCGGCGGGCTGTTCATTTATGGCGCGGTCATTCTGGTCGTCTTCGCCGGCTTCGTGATCTACCGCATGAGGCGCCGCGCGCCGGTGCCCCGGGAGCGCCAGGGTGAACATGTAGTGGTAACCCGCAACGCTCCGGCGACAACCCTGCTCGATCCCCGGGTGCCGTGGGACCGCCAACGCGATCCGGTGCGTGACAGTATCGATCGTGCCCGCGGCAACATGCCTTAGTGGCAAGGTTCCCGGCCACGGTTTTCGGCTGGCTCGGGCGCCATGCCGCCTGGCTGCTGGCCGCTGGGACTAAAACAGGGCGTCGATGTCGTCGTCCCAGACGATGGCGTTGACCATCCACTCGTCGTCCGCTTTATAGAAGGTGAACACCCAGCGAATTAAACGATATTCGAGCTTTTCGATGTAGGTGATACGCATGATGCTGTCACCGACGATCTGTTCGCTGGCGAGGTCGATTCCCATGGTTAAGCCAAACCGCTGACCGAGCGTGCTGCGTTGGGTCATGGTCTGCATGCTCAGCATATCGAGTTCACTTACGGAAAACGGCCAATGAGGCGCCATGGTCGCGAAGACCTCGGCAAAGTTGCCGATTTCCACCTGTGTCATGGCCTGCCGGGTAATGTCTCGAAGATCATCGATCGACCTGAGGGCCTGGGCCTGGCCAGGCTGGGCCCACAAACAAGCAACGCAGAACGCAACGATGAGAAACCTCTTCATAGCTTCCTCCTGAGCCCAAATTCGACCGCTGTGGCGAACAATGAGCTTATAAATTGGGCGTCATTAATTTTCCGCTAACCACCTTTCGTCACGCAGCCGGCTCATTGAAGTCGAAACGGGCGTGGAAGGCCGGCAGTTGGTCGTGGCCGCGAATGAAATCCGACGCCCGCTCGGCCATCATCTGGACCGGCGCATTGAGATTGCCGCTGATGATCCGCGGCATCACCGTGGCATCGACCACTCGCAGGCTCTCAATTCCGTGGAAATTCATCTCTTCGTCGACCACCGCCAGCTCGTCATTGCCCATGCGGCACGTACAACTGGGGTGATAGTCCGTCGTCGCGGTCTCCCGCACCCAGGCTTCAATGTCCTTGTCGGAGGTAATATCCGGCGCCGGGTCAAGCTGCCTGCCGCGGAACTCGTCGAAGGCCGGTTGCGCCACCAGATCGCGGGTCGCCCTGACCGCCTCGACCAACTCGCGGGCGTCGAAGTCATCGGTAAGGTAGTTGAACCGCACCACCGGTGCATCCCGAGGGTCGTCCGACGATAACTTTACATGGCCCTTGCTGCGTGGCCGCAGTTGGTCGAGGTTGGCGGTGAAGGCTTGGGACAATCGGATCTGTTCGTTGACATATTCAGTCCCGACCGGGGCGAAGTGGTACTGCAGGTTGCCGTAGGGCACTTGGTCATTGCCCGAGATGAAGCCCCCCGCTTCCCATATGTTCGACGACGCCGGGCCCTTGCGGGTGAGTATCCAGCGCACCCCCGCCACCAGCTTGTTGATCGGCTTGGCGATGCGATGGATGGTCACCGGCTTGGTGCATTCGTAGCGGCTGGAGATCGAGGCGTGGTCCTGCAGGTTGGCGCCGACACCGGGCAGATCGACCACCGGCTCGATACCGACCGACCGCAGATGATCCGCCGGGCCGATGCCCGACAGCATGAGCAACTGCGGTGAGTTGATGGCGCCGCCGGCGAGAATGACCTCGCGACTGGCGCGCACGGTACGGCGCACACCGCCTTGATCATATTCGATGCCAACAGCGCGGTTGCCCTCGACAATCACCCGGCGCGCCAGGGCCCGGGTTTCAACCCGTAGGTTGGGCCGCTTCATAGCCGGCTTCAGATGTGCTGTGGCGGCGGTGCACCGGCTGCCGTTCCATTTGGTGCTGTCGTAGCGTGCCAGGCCACTGGGCTTGTAACCGTTGGGGTCATCCGTGCGACCCTGACCGGATTGCTCGCCGGCCTCGAGAAAGGCGTCGAACAGAGGGTTTTCCAGACCCGCCTGGGAGACCCCCAGGGGACCGTCTCCTCCGCGCCAATCGCTGGCGCCCCGGTCACTGGTCTCACAGCGTTTGAAGTAGGGCAGGCACTGGTCATAATCCCAGCGTGGCAGGTTGAAATCCGCGGCCCAGCGGTCGTAGTCGTACGGGTGGCCGCGCATGTAAACCATGGAATTTATCGCCGACGAGCCGCCGATCACCTTGCCCCGGGGCAGTCCGATAACGCGACCGCTGAGACCCGGCTCGGGTTCGGATTCGTAGTTCCAGTTGATCGCCGGGTCGCGGTGGACCTTATAGACCCCGGCGGGAATATGGATGAAAAGATCGCGGTCCATGGGCCCGGCCTCCAGCACCGCGACGCTGGTCTCGCCGCTCTCGGTCAACCGGTTGGCCAACACACAACCGGCCGAGCCGGCGCCAACAATCACATAATCCACAATTTCCAACCGCTTCGACTCTCGCATGGCTTTCCCTCCCCCTCAAAACTCGAACCGCAGCGGCTTGTCCTTGCCCGGCCAGACACCACTGTCGATCAGTTCGCCATCCTCGAAAACCAGGTAGCTCTTGGACCCGTAGTGGGACAGGCGTGGGGTCAGGGCGATTAGTTGTTCGGCGGTTTCCACTTCGATGACCAGGACCGGGAAGCCGCGGCCGCCGGTCGCCGTCCACACTCGCATATCGCCTTTTTGATAGATTTCCATGGGCGCACCGAATAGCTCGGCGGACCCCAGCAAGCGGCCGAGCCGGGTGCCCGCGCCGATCAGGATCAGCGGTTTATTGAACAGCGGCGCGGCGAACCGAATAACCCGCTCGACCTTGCCGTCAACGAGTTGCGCACCAAGGGCGTCGGCGGCGGCGGCGAGATCCTCATCGTCCACGGCCACGGCCATGATGACGTCCGGCGACAGCGTAATGGCGCGCATGATGACCGGCACCTCGCCGACTGCGAGACGGCGGAATATCTCGCCATCGGGGTCGATTTCAACGGCCGTGGGCGCGGCGTCCACGTCGAGAGTAAAACGCTCGATGCGGTCCTCGAAGG
>JAYGEF010000062.1:0-3646 GCA_046582535.1 Alphaproteobacteria bacterium | reverse complement strand
TGTTCGACCCGGCGGCACCGACCTGCATCACCTGCGCGCGCGGACCGAGATAGAGGGAAGCCATGACTGACACACGCGAACTCCACAACGACGCCATCGTCATTGATGGGCTGATGTTTTACGGCGACGGCGCCACTGATGGCCTCATCGCGGCCGGCGTCGATGCGGCCAGCATTACGGTCTATGGTTTCGAGGCGGACTTCGAACTCGCCTGCGAGCAGGTCGCCGGCTGGCGCCGGGTGCTCAATCAGCCCGACAACAACTGGCGGCTGATTGAAACAGTGGGCGACATCCAGCAGGCCCATGATGACGGCAAGGCCGGCCTTATCATGAGCAGTCAGAACTGCCGGCCCATTGGCGACCAGTTCGACCGCTTCGATCTTTTCCACCGTCTCGGGCTGCGCATCATGCAGCTGACCTACAACACGCGCAATTTTTTCGGCGATGGTTGCCTCGAATCCGAAGACGGCGGTCTTAGCAGCCTGGGCCGCCAGGCGGTCAAGCGCATGAACGACCTGGGCATCGCCATCGACCTAAGTCATGTGGGGGAGCGCACCACCCTGATGACTGCCGAGGCCAGTACCCAGCCGGTGCTGGTGACCCATTCCAACGCCAAGGCCATCGCCGACTGGCCACGCAACAAAAGCGACGACGTCATCCGCGCCGTGGCCGCCAGCGGCGGGATCATCGGGGTGAGCATTTATGGCCCGCTTTTATGGAACGGCGATCCGGCGCGAGGGCCAAGCCTGGCCGACTTCATCCAACACGCGGAATATATCGCGGACATGGTCGGCATGGAGCATGTCTCGTTCGGCACCGACCTGTTTGCCGTGGCCGACGAACCGGCCTATTGCAACGTGGTCAACATGGTCGAGGAACACAGCAATCCGGCGGCGGCGGCCTACGCCCAGGCGTTCGACGACAGCATGATGGGCCGCTATCCGGCGGACTGTCGTGGCCTTGCCGAACTGCCCAACCTGACCGGTGCTTTGGTCGATGCCGGCTGGCCCGAGAGCGATATTCGCGGTCTGCTCGGCGGCAACCTGATGCGCGCCCTCGACCAAATCTGGGTTTAGCGGCTCAACACCACATCCACCGTCGCCATTTCATCGGCATCAAGGGTCCAGCCGTTGATTGCGGCAACGTTGCTCTTGATCTGCTTGGCCTTGGTGGCGCCGGCAAACACCGTTGAGACCACCGGGCGACTGGCGAGCCAGGCCAGGGCCAACTCAAGCAGGCTGTGACCGCGTTCGGCGGCCCAGGCTTCGAGGGCTTCGGCCCGGTCAAAATTGGCATCCGACAGCAGCGAGCGGTAGTAATTGTCATCAGCGGCCAGGCGAGTGCCCTTGGCTGGTTTCTTGCCGCGCTTGTATTTGCCCGTCAGCAGGCCAGAGGCCAGCGGGAAGAAGGGCATGATGCCGAGACCGAAATGCTCGCAGGCGGGCACCACCTCGGCCTCGATGTCGCGCTCCAGCAGGCTCCACTCGTTCTGGGCTGCGATGAAGCGCTGATTACCGTCGGCTTGGGCCTGCCAGTCGGCGTCGGCGATCTGCCAGCCCGACAGGTTTGAGCAGCCGATGTAGCGCACCTTGCCCTGGTCGACAAGCCGGCTCATGGCGTCGAGAGTTTCGCCGATGGGCGTCTTCGCATCCGGCGTATGGAGCAGGTAGAGGTCGATGTAATCGCTGCCGAGACGCTTGAGGCTGGCCTCGCAGGCGGATACGACATAACGCCGGGAACCGCGATTGACGTCCTCGCGAGCGCCTAGGCCCTCGAGCATGGGCAGGCCGAACTTGGACACCACCACCACGTCCTGGCGTCGCTTGCCGAGGGCGCGACCGAGATATTTCTCCGACAGGCTGCCGCCATAGATGTCAGCGGTGTCGAACAGGTTGATGCCGGCGTCGATGGCCGCATCGACCACCACCCGGGTTCCTTTTTGATCAACCCGGCGACCGAAGTTGTTGCATCCCAAGCCGGCAAGCGACACTTTGAGGCCCGAGTTGCCCATGTTGCGGTATTGCATCGAACGTCCTCCCAGAATAAATCACGCCCTACCGCTAGACAATTCGGGGGTTCGCTGTCAAGGATTGGCGGTCAAACCGGAGACTGACCACATGACAATATTTGGAGACCGCCTGGCGCGCGGCGACATCATTCTGATGGATGGCGGTGTCAGCACCGAAATCCAAAAACAGGGCGTGGATATGGATGCCACCGTGTGGAGTGGCATCGCCCATTTGTCCCATCCGGACGTCGTCCGCCAGGTCCACGAGAGCTACATTCGGGCCGGCGCCGAGGTCATTACCGCCAATACCTTTGCCACCGCGCGCCACTTGCTCGAAGGCAAGGGCATGGGCGAAGACTTCGAGATGGTCAATCGCAAGGCCGTCGAGGTCGCCCAACAAGCCCGCGACAACGCCGCCGACGGCGACGTGCTGATTGCCGCGTCGATTGCCAGCACCCCGACGTTCGATAGCGGCGGCGACACTGAACGAGGTGCGGGCGCTCGACAAAATTATTTTGACCAGGCAGCCATCTACGCCGACGCCGGCGCCGACCTTATCGTGCTGGAGATGATGCTCGACCTGGAGGGCGCAATTCCCTGTACCGAGGCGGCCGTTGCGTCGGGTTTGCCGGTTTGGGTGGGATTCAGCGCCTCGCTTCGGAATGGCAACGTCATCGGTTACAACCAGATCGAGCGAATCGACAGACCGGTTATAGAATTCGCCGACCTGGTCGATGCGGTAATGGCGATCGGCGGCGAGGTCGCCGGCGTCATGCACAGTTTCATCGACACCACGGCGCCGGCTTTGGACGTGCTGGCGGATCGATGGCAGGGCCCGAGGATGGCCTATGCGGAGACTGGCGCGTTCCGCAATCCCGACTGGGCCTTCGAGCAGGTGGTGTCGGTCGATGAATACGCCGATGTGGTCGAAGGCTGGGTCCGGGAACAAGGCGTCCAGATCATCGGCGGTTGCTGCGGCACCGGGCCCGAGCACATCCGGGCGCTGCGCGAACGGTTTAACGGAACTTGATAACTATGGAACACCAAATTCATCCCGAAATGCTGGCCATGCTGGCAGAGTTCGATGCGGTTCCCGCAGGCGACACCATCGAGGAGAAGCGCGAAAACTGGCGCAAGTTCTGTTCCGAAACCCGGCGCCCGCGACCCGAAAACATGACCGTGGAGGACAGCAGCTTTGCAGGACCGGTTGGCGATGTGGACATCCGCATCTACCGCCCGGCCGGTGTCGGCTCACCGGCGCCTTGCGTGCTCTACATCCACGGCGGCGGCTTCATGACCGGCGATCTCGACACCAACGACACCATCGCCTGGAGCCTGGCCGAGGGCAGCGGATGCGTGGTGGTCAGCACTCATTATCGACTGGCGCCGGATAATCCCTACCCGGCGGCGTTCGACGATAGCTATGCAGCGCTTTGTCACATCGCAGAAAACAGCGACGCCCTGGGCCTGGATGCCAACCGCATCGGGGTTTGCGGTGACAGCGCCGGCGGCAACCTGGCGGCCGCCGTCTGCCTCGCGGCGCGCGACCGCAAAGGCCCCAGCGTAGCGGTCCAGGCGATCATCTATCCGGGCTTTCGCAGCGAGGGCACTTTGCCGTCGTTCACCACCTATGCCCAC
>JAYGEF010000059.1:0-5312 GCA_046582535.1 Alphaproteobacteria bacterium | reverse complement strand
GGTCCTCGGCGTCGGCGACCGCGCCCTGGAGGGGTTCAATATGCTGGTAATCGTTAATCCCGACAATCAGGGCGAAACTGGCGGCCCAGCCCGGCGACCACCAGATGACGAGAACAGCAGCGAGTAGTAGGCTCCGCACGTTAGCCGGGCGCGGTCAGCTCAAGGCGGCTGACCGCATCGCCCCGGGCGCACAGGCTGGTCCAGGTCGCCGTGGCGCCGGGCAGGTAGGTCGCGATCATGGCCGGGTAGGCGATCTCGTACCACAGGGCGCCGAGCTCCTGGACCCCGGCGTCGACCCAGCCGTCGTCCTGGGGGGTGTAGCCGATCTCGGCGACCAGACGGCCCGGTGCACTTTCGACTTCACGGGTGTCGCAGACCAGGGTCAGGGGCAGGTCGTGATGGCGGATGAAGCTCTCCAGGCCGACCGTGATGCCATCGTTCTGGTGGCTCTTGCGCAGCAGCTCGCCGCGTTGACGCCCCCAGGCGGTCAGGGCCTCGGCGATGACCTCGCGGCCATCATCGCCGTGGCGTTCGATCAGCGGCCGGGCAAGGGTGAAATACTGGCCGCCGATGAGGCGTGTGCTGCGCTTGAGCGACATCCACGCGTCCTCCAGTTCGCTCGCCGGCTGATAGTCTTTGGCCAGCTTCTTACCCAGCGCGTCGGGTTCGCCCATCTCAAGGGTTTCCGCCTCGGCCGGCATGATCCACTGGAAGTGACAGTGGTCGTCGCCCTTCATGAGGTTCTGTGGGATTACGACGCTGCCGTCCGGGTGATAGGCCGAGGCGGCGGCCTGATGGAATTCGTCGCAATAGACATGGCCCCACTGGAAGAACTCATCGTCTTTCCAAGCCTCGGCGGCCGGGCAGTAGGGCACGTCGAACTTGACGTAGGTCGGCTCGAAGGTGCCGTTGTCCTCGGTGTCGTCCTTGATCAGGAAGGTGCTGGCGTTGTCCCAGCAAGTCAGCAGGGTCTCCATGTTGATGTCGCGGCCCATGGCGTGGTGGGCGGCGCGCATCTCCCGGCCGCGCCACAGGCCGTAGGCGCGCAGGCCGTAGCGCACCGTCATCTCGCCTTCGCGTCCGAAACGCCCGATGGTTGCCTTGGCAAAATGCATGTAGATTCGCCCATTGCACTTCAGCAGGGACTTCATGGCCTCGATGATGTCGTCGAGACGGACGTCGTTGGGCATGGTGATCATGGCGGCGGGCCTTTTGATTGTGCGGCGGGGGAAACAGCCCTGGGATACTAAGTCAGGCTCGCCGCCGCGCCTAGACTTCGACGCGCAGGACCACGCCGTCCCGGAACGCGACCCACGGGCTGTCCTCGTGGCCCGGCTCTGGCGGGTGGGTCAGGCCGGTGAAAAAGTACAGCGCCGCCTCATCCACCGGCAGGGCCGCCGCGTGCCACACGCTGGGGGCTACCACCACTGCCTCGCCGGGCTCCAGGCGAAAGGCTACGGCGGCTGAGGCATCGGGCCGCTCCGTCGGATCGCACAGATCGCCCGCCGGCGCCACCACCTGAATCAGCAGCCCGTCCACGGGCAACAGAAATTCCTCATCCGGATGCCGCTCCATGACTGCGACAGGCGCATTGTTGCGCCGGGTGACAACCTGCCCAATCCGCAAATCACCGCCGGCCAACCGGCCCACATCGAACCAGCAATCCCAGCCGTCGCCGCTTGATGTCGGCGCCGCGCCGGGCTTGAGGATCGCTTGGCCGAAGGGCGCAAAGCGCTCGGGTGTCAGGGGTTCGATGGGGAGTTTGGTTTCGGGCATGGCGGCGCGCCTTATTTTGTGCCTTGGTGGTCAATAAGGTTTTGGCTCCAGGATGGCTTTGTCCTGATTCAATCCCAACTCTCTCTGCTTCTTCTTGGTCAGGCCCAGGGAGACGAGGCGATGGGAGGCGGCCAGGTATGATTTCAGGTCTTCGTCGCTCAGCCCCGGCGCCTCGTAGTGCTGAATCCACTTCATGCCGCGCGACGCCATGTATGGCGCCGGCCGCAGGCCCGGTTCGTCCTTCATCATTTCATAAGCGATATCCGAGACCTTGAAGGTGATGCCCGGATAGCTGCGGTGTTCCCAGCCGCCGATGGCGAACACCTTGCCACCGACCTTCCAGACGTGAGCGCCGCCCCACTGCATGACGTATGTGGTCTGGGCCAGCGCGCCGCAGAAGTCGTTGTATTCGTCGTAGGTCATCGCGACCGGGCCGCCCCTACAACAACCCCAACGACTTGAAGCTGGCGTGGCCGGTGCGGCCGATGATGATGTGGTCGTGGACGGTGATGCGCAGCTTCGACGCCGCCTCGGCGACCTGGCGGGTCATGTCGATATCGGCCTTGGACGGCGTCGGGTCGCCGCTCGGGTGGTTGTGCACCATTATCAGGGCCGTGGCGCCCAGTTCCAGGGCGCGCTTGACCACCTCGCGGGGGTAGACCGGGGTGTGGTCGACGGTGCCGCGCTGCTGGACCTCGTCGGCGATCAGGATGTTCTTGTTGTTGAGGAACAGGATGCGGAAGCGTTCGGTGTCGCCGTAGGCCATGGCGGCCTTGCAATAGGTCAGCAGCTGGTCCCATGAGCTGAGGATCGGCTTGTCCATGATCTCGTCCTGCATGAACTTGAGCGCCGCCGCCTGGATCGCCTTGATGCCGATAACCCCCGAGCGGCCCATGCCCTTGACCTCGTCCAAGCGCCGTGGATCGGCGCTGATGACCCCGGCGAAGCTGCCGAAACGCTCAAGCAGGGCTTTGGCGATGGGTTTGGTGTCGCGCCGGGGCAGGGCCATGAACAGCACCAGCTCGAGCAGTTCGTAGTCGGCCAGGGCTTCGGGGCCGGTGTTGAGAAAGCGCTCGCGCAGACGGTCGCGGTGGTCAGCATAGTCAGGCTTTTTGGCCACGGGACGTTCAGCTATACGGCGGGGCGTGGTTGCCCGTGGGCGACAGGGTGAAGATTTCGCAGCCGTCCTTGGTCACGGCGATGGAATGCTCGAACTGGGCCGATAGGGAGCGGTCCTTGGTTACCGCAGTCCAGCCGTCGCTCAGCACTTTCACTTCATGGCGGCCCAGGTTGATCATCGGCTCGACCGTGAAGAACATGCCCTCGCGCAACACCGGGCCCTCGCCGGGGTTGCCGTAGTGCAGCACGTTGGGCTGGTCGTGGAAAATCAGCCCCAGGCCGTGACCGCAGAAATCGCGCACCACGGCACAGCGTTCGCCCTCGGCATAGCTCTGAATGGCGTGGCCGAGATCGCCAAGGGTCGAGCCCGGCTTGATCGTGGCGATGCCGCGCATCATCGATTCATAGGTCACTTCGATGAGCCGCTGGGCCTTCTTCGGGGCATCGCCGGCAATGAACATGCGGCTGGTATCGCCGTGCCAGCCGTCCACGGTGGGGGTCCCATCGATGTTGAGAACGTCGCCGTTCTGTAGCCGCTTCTCGCCTGGAATGCCGTGACAGACCACGTGGTTGATGGAAATGCACACGGATTTCGGAAAGCCGCGATAGCCGAGCGGCGCCGAAATGCCGCCGCGGTCGTGGATGAACACGGCGCAGAGATCGTCGAGGTCCTCGGTGAGGATGCCGGGCACCACATGGGGGGCAATGAAATCGAGAGTCTCGGCGGCCAGGCGGCCGGCCTTGCGCATGGCCTCGAAATCCTCGGCGCCATGGATCAGGATGCCGTCCGATGTGCGGGTCTCGCTGGTTGCCACCAGGGTCGGTTTGCTTTGGTAGGATGTCATGTTTCGCCCGTCAGGATTTAGCGATACCGTTGAATTCGATGCGCAGGGCCCGGTCCAGGGTGATCGCCTCGGTGGTCAGTTTACAAGAATAGCAGATTGCTTCAACGCCGGCGGCCAGGGCCCTGGTCAGGGTCTCGGCGTAGACCGGGTCGAGATCGTCGGCGATGGAAAAGCTCTCGCAGTCCTCGCGCTGGACCAGATAGACCATCACCGCCCGATGGCCCTCGGCCACCATGTCCGACATTTCCACCAGGTGCTTGGCGCCCCGCGCGGTTACCGAGTCGGGGAACTCAGCGCGGCCATGGCGCTTGAGGTGGACGTTCTTAATCTCCACATAGCAGGGCGGCTTGTTATCGTCTTCGAGCAGAATGTCGATGCGCGAGTTCTTGCCGTATTTCACTTCCCGGCGCTGGCTGTCATAGCCGGTCAACTCGGGGATTTGTCCGGCGGCGATGGCTTCATCGACGATGCCGTTGGGATGAGACGTGTTGATGCCCACCAGGCGGCCGTCGACCCGCAGCAGCTCCCAGGAATATTTCAGCTTGCGCGCCGGGTTGCGCGACGGCGACAGCCAGACTTCGGCGCCCGGCTCGTTGAGGCCGAGCATGGCGCCGGGATTGGCGCAATGAGCGACCACCACCTCGCCGCCTTCGAGTTCATGGTCGCTGAGGAACCGCTTGTAACGCTTGATCAGGCGGCCACGGATCAGGGGATCGGGAAATTGCATGCTGTCTAGGTAGGTTCGCGGGAGGAGGGAGTCAACGGAGAAGCAGGTTCCTGGGTGCCTTGAATAATATTTCGACTATTCTAGAAATGTCGTTGACACGCCGTATTGAGCCCTCTATCTATGGATCATGGATATTACCCAAGCCGCCACCTGCCTGGAGAAGCTGGGCAACCCGCTCCGCCTCGAAATCGTCCGCCTGCTGGTTCGCGCCGGCGACGATGGTCTCTCGGTCGGCGAGATCCAGCGCCATCTCAAGGTGCCGGCCTCGACCCTGTCGCACCACATCCTCCATCTGGTGTCCGGTGGGCTGATCAGCCAGCAGCGTGAGGGCAGGGTGCTGCGTTGCACGGTCGACTACGAGCGCATGCAGGCCCTGGTCGATATGCTCACCGAGGAATGCTGCACCGGGGTTGGCGCCACTCAAGAAAAAAAGGCCGGATAACATGACTGATGTCAGCCTTACCCTCGACGCCGTACGCCGTTTTGACCGGGTGGTGCTCGCCACCCTGGGCTTGTTCGCCGTGCTGTTGACCCTGGTGCCGCCCCAGGCGTACGCCAGCGTCGTCTTCACGCTCGAATCCATCGTCTACATCTCGCCCTTCCTGATCGTCTCGGTAGTCCTCGCGGCATCGGTCAAAGCGACCGGCCTCGACCGTCAGATCGCCGTGATCTTCAGCGGCCGGCAGGGACCGGTGATCGTCGCCGCCGCGGTGTTCGGTGCGCTGTCGCCGTTCTGCTCCTGCGGTGTGGTGCCGATCATTGCCGCCTTGTTGTCCTCGGGCGTGCCCCTGGCCCCGGTTATGGCGTTCTGGATCGCCTCGCCGCTCATGGACCCGGAGATGTTC
>JAYGEF010000002.1:0-11409 GCA_046582535.1 Alphaproteobacteria bacterium | reverse complement strand
CGTTCGACGCCCTGCGCGCCGCCTTCGAGCAATTCGTCGAGAACATTCCGTTCTATGGCTTCGCCGTTCTCTGCGTCGATCACCCGGAAGTCCAGGCGCTAATCGGCCGGGTGTCGGATCGCCGCATCATCACCTACGGCTACAGCCCCCAGGCCGACTTCCGCGCCGTCGATATTGACTCATCGCCCAGCGGCATGCGCTTCGATGTAGTGGTCGCCGACCGCGCCGCCGGCAGTGAGCGTGTGGTCAAAGACTTCGCATTGCCCATGCTTGGCCGTCACAACGTGCTCAACGCCCTGGCGGCGGTGGCTTTGGCCGGCGAAATGGGCATTGACGAAGACGTCGTGCGCCGCGCCCTGGCCGGGTTCGAGGGGGTCAAGCGCCGCTTTACCCGTGTCGGCGAGGCCGGCGGCATTACCGTGATCGATGACTACGGCCATCATCCGGTCGAAATCGCCGCCGTTCTGGATGCGGCGCGCGGGGTCTATGGCGGGCGCATCATCGCCGTGGTCCAGCCCCACCGCTACAGCCGCCTGCGCGATCTGTTCGAGGAATTCTGCGGCTGCTTCAACGACGCCGACATGGTGGTCGTCGCCGACGTCTTTGCCGCCGGCGAGGCGCGTATAGATGGTATCGACCGGGACAGCTTGGCCGACGGCCTGCGCGCCCGCGGCCACCGCCATGTGGAAACCCTGGATGGGCCCGAGAGCCTAACTGCCATGATCGCCGGTCTGGCGGAACCCAAGGATGTGGTGATTTGTCTCGGCGCCGGCACGATCACCGCCTGGGCCCACGCCCTGCCCGGTGAACTCGAGGCGCTGTTGGCGACCCGGAAGCAGGGGGCCGGCAAATGATGGCGGCGGACCGCATGGACAGCGGATTGCTGGCGCGCCTGCCCGTGGTGCGCGGCAGCTATACGGAGAACGTGGCGCTTCACCGGATCACCTGGTTCCGCGTCGGCGGCCCGGCCGAGGTTCTTTACCGCCCCGCCGACGGCGCCGATCTGACGACTTTTCTCGCCAACAAGCCGGCCGATGTGCCGGTCACGGTTATTGGCGTCGGCTCGAACTTGCTGGTCCGTGATGGCGGTGTCGACGGCGTGGTCATCCGCCTGGGCCGCGCCTTCGCGAAAGTTAACGTCGATGGCCCCCGGGTTGAAGCTGGCGCCATGGCTCTCGACTACACCGTGGCCCGCACCGCCGGTAAAGCGGGCGTCGCCGGGCTCGAGTTCCTCAGCGGCGTGCCGGGCACCATCGGCGGCAACTTGCGCATGAACGCCGGCGCCTTCGGCAGTGACATGGCCGCCGTGGTGACCAGCGCCCGGGCCTTCGACCCGGCGGGCGTTGAGCACGAGCTCAGCCTGGATGATCTCGGGTTTTCCTATCGCCATTCGGTGGTTTCCGAGGATTGGATTTTCTCCGGCGCAACCCTTCAAGGCGTAGCCGGCGACAAGGATCTCATCGCCGGGCGCATGGCCGAGATCGCCGCCGAGCGTGAGGCGTCCCAGCCCCTGCGTGTGCGTACCGGCGGCAGCACCTTCCGCAATCCGCCCGGCGACAGCGCCTGGGAGCTTATCGACAAAGCTGGTTGCCGGGGCCTCAAGCAAGGCGGGGCCATGGTCTCTGAAAAGCATTGCAACTTTCTGATCAACACCGGCATGGCCACTTCCGCCGATCTCGAAGCCCTGGGCGAGGAAGTCCGCCGCCGGGTCGCCGAAACCTCCGGCGTTACGCTCGAATGGGAAATCCGCCGCATTGGCCGTCATGCCCGAAAGTTTGGGGAGGCAGCATCATGATCAAGCATGTGGCCGTATTGATGGGCGGCTGGTCGGCCGAGCGCGAGGTCTCCCTGGTGACCGGTGCCGATGTGGTCAAAGCGCTGGATGAACGGGACTATGTGGTCAGCACCATCGATGCCGACCATGACATCGCCGCCACCCTGTCGGCCCTAGATCCGCGTCCTGACGTGGTGTTCAACGCGCTTCACGGCCGCTGGGGCGAGGACGGCAATGTCCAGGGCGTCATGAATATTCTCGGCCTGCCCTATACCCACTCCGGCCTGCTGGCTTCGGCCATGGCCATGGACAAGGTCTTGGCAAAGCGCCTGTTCGCCGCCGCTGGCATTACCTGCCCCAAGGGCGTGGTGGTCGATATCGAAACCGCCCTTGCCGGCCGCGCCATGGACCCGCCCTTCGTGGTCAAGCCGGTCAGCGAAGGCTCCAGTGTCGGTGTCCATATCGTCATGGATGGCGACAACTACCCGGGCCTTCACCGCGAATCCTGGCAGTTTGGCGACGAGGTCCTGGTCGAACGTTTCATTCCCGGTCGCGAGCTGACCGTGGCGGTCATGGGCGGGCGTTCCCTGGGGGTTACCGAGTTGCGGCCTCATGAGGGGTTTTACGACTACGAGGCTAAATATACCGAAGGCAAGACCACTCACCTGTGCCCGGCGCCCCTGCCCGAAGCGGTCAGCGACCAGGCCAAGGACGCCGCCCTGGCCGCCCACCAGGCGCTCGGTTGCCGCGGCGTCAGCCGGGCGGATTTCCGCTACGACGATACCGAGGGCGAGCCGGGCAAGCTCTATCTGCTCGAAATCAATACCCAGCCGGGCCTGACGCCGCTGTCACTGGTGCCCGAGCAGGCGGCTCATGTGGGCATCGACTTCGGCGCTCTGGTCAGCTGGATGGTGGAGGACGCGCGATGCGACGCCTGATCGAACGATTGCGCAAGCTGACCAGCCGTAAAACCCCGGCGCGGCGGCGGCCGTCGCCGAGCCGTCTGCGGCCGATCATGGTCTATGGCGCGGCAGTGCTCGTCGTGGCCGGGATCGCCGGCGGCGTGGCGTGGTCCTGGCAATCGGGCTTTGCGGCTGACCAACTCGGCACCTTGCGGAGCGCCGCAATCGACGCCTCGGGGGCGGCCGGCCTGGTGGTCGAGGAAGTCTATGTGGCCGGGCGCGGCGAGACCGCGCGCGGCGACCTCATCGACGCCGTTGGTGTCACTCTGGGCATGCCGATGCTGGCCTACGACGTCGATGCGGCGCGCTTGCACATCGAGGCCCTGGGCTGGGTTCGCGAGGCGGCCATCGAGCGGCGCTTCCCCGATATGATTTTCATACGCCTCGCCGAGCGCCGGGCGCTGGCGCTGTGGCAACGGGATGGCCGGCTGGTGGTGGTCGACCGCGACGGCGAGGTGATTAACGGCGCTCGGCCCGGCGATTTTGCCACGCTGCCGGTCATCGTCGGCGACGACGCCCCCGATCATGTGGCGCGCCTGCTCGCGGTGCTGGCGGTCGAGCCCGGCCTCAGCGCCCGGGTCGAAGCCGCGGTCAGGGTTGGCGGTCGGCGCTGGGATCTGCGTTTCGACAACGGTGTCGATGTCGCCATGCCCGAGACCGGCCTGGCCGAGGCGTGGCGCCGGCTGGCTGCTTTCGAGCGCCGTCATCAGCTACTCGGCCGTGACATCACGGCGATTGATTTACGCCTGCCGGACCGCGTGGTGGTGCGTCCGTCCGGCGTTGTCGATGCCTTGGGCATCGGCGGCGAGAATACATAAAGACAAGGGGATGAGGGGTCAGTGAGCAAGAAGAGTAAGACACGCAACGGATTGATTGCCGCGCTCGACGTCGGCACGTCCAAGGTGTGCTGTTTTATCGCCCATGCGGGCGACGACGGCCTGCGTGTCACGGGTATCGGCCATCATTTGTCGCGGGGTCTGCGGGCCGGCACCATCATCGACATGGAGGCCGCCCAGGATTCCATCCTCGGCGCCGTACACCATGCGGAGCAGATGGCGGATGAGACCATTCGCGACGTCATCGTCAGCTTCTCGGCGGGTGCCCCGGCGTCGCGCTCGGTGGCGGTCGAGGTCGCCCTCAACGGTCACGAAATCGGCGACAACGACCTGCGCCGGGTGCTCAATGAAGGCCGTATGCGGTGCAACGGCAACGACGAAGAGCGCACTATCGTCCATACCATCCCTGTCGGCTACACCATCGACGGCAGCCGCGGCATCCGCGATCCGCGCGGCATGTACGGCGACAGTCTCGGCGTCAACATTCACGTGGTCACGGCCCAGCACGGGCCCATGCGCAATCTCGCCACCTGCATTTCGCGCTGTCATCTCGATGTCGCCGATACGGTGGTGGCGTCCTATGCCTCGGGGCTTTCCTGTCTCGATGGCGACGAACGCCAGTTGGGCGTCACCTTGCTCGACATCGGCGGCGGCACCACCAGCGTCGCGGTGTTCCTCGAAGACGACGTCATCCATACCGACGTTGTGCCGATTGGCGGCAACCACATCACCAACGACATCGCCCGTGGCCTATCGACACCGATCGATTACGCCGAGCGTATGAAGGTGCTCTACGGCAGCGCCGTGCCGAGTCCGGCCGACGACCGCGAGACCATCGATTTGCGCCTCATTGGCGAGAGCGACGATGCCGGATCCAACCCGGTGCCGCGCTCCCAGCTCAATCGCATTATCCGGCCGCGGGTCGAGGAAATATTTGAAGTGGTGCGCGCCCGGCTCGAGGCCAGCGGCTTCGCCGAGACCGCCGGGCGCCGCATGGTGCTGACCGGCGGCTCGAGCCAGCTGCCGGGCATGCGCGAGGTGGTGACCCAGATATTCGGACGGTCGGTCCGCCTGGGCCGGCCGCGCGACATACAAGGATTGGCCGAGGCGACCGGTGGGCCGGCGTTCTCGGCCTGCGCCGGGCTGCTCCATTACGCGGTCGAACGGCGGTTGGAGTTGCCGGAACTTCCGGCGGGAATTTACCAGGGAGCTGGGGGTCCATTGGGCCGCGTCAGTCATTGGTTTCGTGAACATTTTTAGCGCAAGAGTAATCCGGCGACGGGGCGCCGGGGTGCGCGGAAGTGCTGGCTTCGGCCGGCATCCCCGATATCCACTGTACTCTGGAGGCGAATATGACGATTAACCTTAGTATGCCGGCAACGCATCAGTTGAAGCCGCGCATTACGGTCGTTGGCGTTGGGGGCGCCGGCGGTAATGCCGTAAACAATATGATCACCTCACATCTCGAAGGGGTCGAGTTCGTGGTCGCCAACACCGACGCTCAGGCGTTGGCGCAATCCCTGTCGGAGCGGCGCATCCAACTGGGGGTCAACATTACCCAGGGTCTGGGCGCCGGGTCCCAGCCCGAAGTAGGGCGGGCCGCCGCTGAGGAGGCAATCGACGAAATCCTCGAGAACCTCGACGGCAGCAACATGGTGTTCATCACCGCCGGCATGGGCGGCGGTACGGGAACCGGCGGCGCGCCGGTGGTTGCCCGGGCGGCGCGGGAGCAAGGCGTGCTGACCGTCGGCGTGGTGACCAAGCCGTTCCAGTTCGAGGGCGTGCACCGCATGCGCCTCGCCGAGGAGGGGCTGGCTGAACTGCAGCAATACGTCGATACCCTGATCGTCATTCCCAATCAGAACCTGTTCCGCGTGGCCAATGAAAAGACCACCTTCGCCGATGCCTTCAAGATGGCCGACGATGTGCTCTACTCGGGCGTTCGTGGTGTCACCGATCTGATGGTCATGCCCGGTCTCATCAATCTCGATTTCGCCGACGTGCGCTCGGTCATGGCCGAGATGGGCAAGGCGATGATGGGCACCGGCGAGGCCGAGGGCGAGAACCGCGCGGTGGTTGCCGCCGAAGCGGCGATTTCCAACCCGCTGCTCGACGATATTTCCATGGAAGGCGCCCGCGGCGTCCTTATCAACATCACCGGCGGCTACGACATGACCCTGTTCGAGGTCGACGAGGCCGCTAATCGCATCCGCGACGAGGTCGATCCCGAGGCCAATATCATCTTCGGCTCGACCTTCGACGAGGACCTCGACGGCTGCATGCGGGTCTCCATGGTCTCCACGGGAATCGAAGCCTCTGGCGAGGCTCGTCCCCGTCCGGTTATCGCCGTGGCGGAACGCTCGGGCATGCCGGCGATTACCGTGCCCGTGGCCAAGGCTGAAGAGGCCGAGGACATCGCCCTCGACTCCGACGCCGAGCCGGAGTCGGTTGACGAGGTCGCGGTTGTTGCCGAAACCACCGAAGCCCCGGCCGCCATGGTCGAGGACGAAGCGCCTGAGCCGGAGCCGGAACCCGAGCCGGTCATTGTCGATGAGGCGCCGGTGGTGCCGGCGGTCGATGATCTGGTACGCGACCTTGCCGCCGCCACGGCAATCGTCATGCCGGAGCCGGAACCGGTCCTTGAGACCGCCGGTGACGGACCGGCCGCCGGTCGGAGCTTCATTCCCAAGCCGCCGGTGATGGCGGGTCCAAAGTCGACCCTGACGGCCACGCCCGAGCCGTTCGCCGAGGCGGCCATAAGCAATGGTCCGGCGCCGGGACGGGTCCGCAAGGGGCCAAGCCTGTTCGAGCGGATGACTGGGACCGGCCGATCGCGTCAGACTGAACCGGCACGCCAGACCGAACCGGCCATGGCGGCGGCGCCAGAGGCCAAGGCAACACCGGCGCCATGTGTCGAACCGGTGATGCGGGCCGAGCCGACCCTGGAAACCGTGGCCCCGGAACCGGTTGCGGCGACGCCTCAGCCGGCGTCGGCGGCGGTCGAGGAAGACGTCCTCGACATTCCCGCGTTCCTTCGCCGGCAGACGAACTAAGTCGTTGTGAGACCTCCAGACTCACAGTTAACATTCTGTCACAAAACGTGATTTGAGTGCTTCGGGGGAACTTGTTAAAAGTTCTCTCGAAGCACCCTTATTTGGTTAACGTTGTTGGTTCTGGGGTGCGTGGTAGCGGTCCGATAGGAACGTGGTTTAGTGTGGTGGCAACCTGGCCGGGAGGGGTATCCCGGGGGGCGGTCATAAACAGGGGGCGGATGCGCATATAACCTTGGGCGTCATCTGGCAAAAGACACTTAAATCTGCAATCAGTTGCACGGGCGTTGGCCTGCACGGTGGTACCCGTGTGGCCATGACTCTGTTGCCGGCCGAACCCGGCACCGGCATCGTGTTTCGCCGTGCTGATTGCGGCAATGCGGAGATCGCCGCGCGCTACGACTACGTTAGCGACACCATGATGGGGACCAGCCTGAAAAACCGCGATGGCGTCGGTGTCGCCACGGTTGAACATCTGATGGCCGCTCTTTCCGGTTTGGAAATCGACAACCTGGTGGTCGAACTCGACAGCGTCGAGGTGCCGATCATGGACGGCAGCGCCGCGCCCTTCGTATTTCTCGCCGAATGCGCCGGCATCGTCGAACAGGCAGCGCCGCGCACGGCCATTGAAATCCTCAAGCCCGTGGAAGTGACCGATGGCGAGCGTTTCGCGTCGCTGTCGCCGTCCCATGGGTTCTCGATCAGTTGCGAAATCAATTTCGCCCATCCGGCCATTGCCGGGCAGTCGTGCTACGTGGACCTGGCCAACGGTGCTTTCAAGCGTGAGCTGGCGCGGGCGCGGACATTCGGGTTTCTCTCCGACATCGACCATCTAAGGGCCAACGGCCTGGCGCTTGGTGGTTCCCTCGACAACGCCGTGGTGTTGTCCGAGGACGGCATCCTCAACGAAGGTGGCCTGCGCTACGCCGATGAGTTCGTCCGCCACAAGGCGCTCGACTGCGTTGGTGACCTATACCTCGCCGGTGGTCCGATCATCGGCCATGTGGATTGCATCCGCTCGGGCCACAAGACCAATAACGAGTTGTTGACCGCCCTGTTCGCCGACCCCGAGGCCTGGCGCCGGGTGACGCTTGACGACAAGCCCCACGCCGGCGTTGCCGCCATGCGTTGGCAAGCTGCTTCGGTCGCCGCGCCGGCCTAACCGTTTGGCGTCGGCCAGTCCGACCTTCCCACGTTGAAATCGAGTGTGCCGCGCCTTCGGCGAATGCTATAATCGTGTGGTATTCAACGTCGTCAGTCGATTTTGGAGTTGCCGTGAGTCGTCTTGGGTCCGGACGCAGTCAGGTTGAAGAGCGCCGTCGTAGCCGGGTTGCCGGCTTGGCGGTGGCGCTGGTCCTGTTACTTGGCGCCTGCACCGCCAAGGAAGACATATATATCGAGCAGCCGGTCGAGGACCTCTACAACCAGGCCATGAACCTGATGCTGTCTCGCCAATACGTGCCGGCGGCGGTGGCGTTCGACGAGGTCGAGCGTCAACATCCCTATGCGGTGTGGGCGACCAAAGCCCAGATCATGGCGGCCTACTCCAATTATCAGGCCAACCAGTACGACGAGGCGATCCTAGCGGCTCGGCGCTTCATCGAACTTCACCCCGGTAACCGGGATGTGGATTACGCCTACTACATCGTGGCGATTTCCTACTATGAACAAATCTCCGATGTCGGCCGCGACCAGGCCATGACCCTGCGCGCGTTTGACGCGCTCGACGCCGTGGTCCGGCGCTTTCCCGATACGGCCTACGCCCGGGACGCGGAACTCAAGATCGACCTGACCCGTGACCATCTGGCCGGCAAGGAGATGGAGATCGGCCGCTACTATCAGAAACGCGGCGAGCACATCGCGGCGATCAACCGTTTTCGCATTGTCATCGAGCAGTTCCAGACGACCAGTCACGTGGCCGAATCCCTGCACCGCCTGACCGAATCCTATCTCGCCCTGGGCGTCACGGACGAGGCCCAGGCCACCGCCGCCGTTCTCGGTCACAACTTCCCGGCCAGCGCGTGGTATCAGGATTCTTATGTTCTGCTGACCGGCATCGATCTACGACCCCAGGAGAGCGAGGAGTCGTGGATCGGCGGGGTCTGGGATTCGATTTTTTGAGCGCCCGGTTCGGTCTGGGCCCATGCTCGTAAACCTGTCCGTCCGCGACATCGTCCTCATCGACCGGCTCGATCTATCGTTCGGCGATGGTCTGTGCACTCTGACCGGCGAGACCGGCGCCGGCAAGTCGATCCTGCTCGATGCCCTGGGGCTGGTTCTCGGCAGCCGAGGTGACAGCGGACTGTTGCGCCTTGGCGTTGATCAGGCCCTGGTCACCGCCGAATTCACGCCGCCACCCGACCATTCGGTTTGGCAGTTGCTTGACGACCATGGTCTTAGTGATGGCGATCGGCTGATTCTGCGCCGGGTACTGGGCGCCGACGGCCGGGCCCGGGCTTTCGTCAATGATCAACCGGTTGGTGTCGCCCTGCTGCGCGAGATTGGCGATGGCCTGGTTGAAATCCAGGGCCAGGCGAACCAGCGCGGTCTGCTGTCGGCCGAGACCCACCGGGTTTTTCTCGACGGCTTCGGTGGTCTCGACGGCGATGCCGCCATGGTTGCCAAAACTCACGGCGAATGGCGGGCGGCGGCCACCGCCCTGGCCGAGGCCGAGGCCCGTCTCGCCGAGGCCCGCCGCGACGAGGAATACCTCTGCCACGTGCTGGCTGAACTCGACGAGTTATCGCCCGAGCCCGGCGAGGAGACCGGCCTGGCCGCCAGCCGGGCTGTGCTGATGCAGGGCGAGAAACTCGGCGAGGCCCTGGCCGCGGCCCGTAGCGAACTGACCGAGGGGCGGGGCATCGACGACCGCATCGGCACGGCGCAGCGGCTGGTGCTGCGGACCGCCGACCGGGCGCCGGGGGCCCTCGACGGGGTCATCGAAGCGCTCGATCGGGCCCTGGTCGAAGCCGCCGAGGCGATGATCGCTCTCGATGCCGCAAGCCAGGAACTGGCGCCCGACCCGGAGCGTCTGGAGGCCACGGAGCAGCGCCTGTTCGCGTTGCGCGCGGCGGCCCGCAAGCATAATACCGACGTCGACTCCCTGGCCGCGCTGCGCGATGACTTTGCCGACCGGATTGCCATACTGGAAGGCCGCAGCGAGGCTCTCGATGCCTTGACCAAGGCCACCGATGACGCGCGCAAGGCCTTTACCAAGGCGGCCCGGCGGCTGTCCAAGAAACGGGCCAAGGCGGCCCGGGAATTCGACCGTCAGGTGATCGCCGAACTGCCATATCTCAAGCTTGACCGGGTGGTGTTCGTAACCAGGCTTGATGCCCTGGACGAGGACGACTGGTCGGCTCAGGGTGCTGAGCGGGTCAGTTTCGCCGTGGCGACCAATCCGGGCGACGAACCGGGCGCCATCGGCCGCATTGCCTCGGGCGGCGAGCTGTCGCGCCTGATGCTGGCCCTCAAGGTCGTGTTGGCCCGTGTTGGTGCCGCGCCGACCTTGGTGTTCGATGAAGTTGACAGTGGCATCGGGGGCGCCGTCGCGGCGGCCGTGGGCGAGCGCCTGGCCAGCCTTGGCGAAGCCTTTCAAGTGCTGGTGGTGACTCATTCGCCCCAGGTGGCGGCCCGCGCCGACCGGCACTTCAGGGTCGTCAAGGTCGATGGCAGCGACAGTGCTCTGACCCGGGTCGAGCCCCTGGAAAACGATGCCCGCCGCGAGGAGGTGGCGCGCATGCTGGCCGGTGCCGAGATTACCGACGAGGCCCGCGCCGCCGCCGACAGCCTAATTCAAAGGGGCGCCGGCTAATGGCGGCGGACGACATCGAGACCTTGTCGGCGGCGCAGGCGGCGGATGAGCTTGAACGGCTGGCTGCCGAGATCGCCTTCCATGACCGCCTTTATCACACCGAAGACAATCCCGAAATCAGCGATGCCGAGTACGACGCCCTTCGCCGGCGCAGCGATGCCATGGAGGCGCGTTTCCCCGACCTGGTGCGCCATGACAGTCCGAGCCGGCGGGTCGGCGCGGCGCCGTCGGAGGGTTTCGCCAAGGTCACCCATAGCCGGCCCATGCTGTCCCTGGGCAACGCCTTCAACGATGACGATGTGCGTGACTTCGTGACGCGGGTGCGGCGTTTTCTCGGGCTCGCCGACGATGAGGCGGTTGATCTGGTCGCCGAACCCAAGATCGATGGCCTGTCGGCGGCGCTGCGCTACGAGGGCGGGCAATTCATCCAGGGTGCGACCCGGGGCGATGGCCAGACCGGCGAGGATATCACCGCCAATCTGCGTGTGGTCCACGATATTCCCCATGCGCTTACCGGCGACGATGTGCCGGACATCCTCGAGGTGCGCGGCGAGGTCTACATGCCCCTGGCCGACTTCGAGGCCCTTAACCGAGCGCGGGAAGAAGCTGGCGAACCGCTCTATGCCAACCCGCGCAACTCCGGCGCCGGTTCCCTGCGCCAGCTCGACAGCAGCGTTACCGCGTCGCGCAATCTGCGCTTCTTCGCCTATGCCTGGGGCGAGGTCTCGCCGCCGTTCAGCGGTACCCAGCGCGGCGTGCTCGACCGCCTCAAGGGCTGGGGCTTTGTCGTCAACCCGCGAACAAAACTATGTGCTCATGCCGACGAAGCCCTTGAAATATATGCCGGATTAGAGGCTGACCGGGCCAGCCTCGACTACGACATCGATGGCGTGGTCTATAAGGTCAACCGTCTCGACTGGCAGGACCGCCTGGGCATGGTCAGCCGCGCGCCGCGCTGGGCCATCGCCCACAA
>JAYGEF010000444.1:0-2928 GCA_046582535.1 Alphaproteobacteria bacterium | reverse complement strand
AACCCATGGCGGGAGTGGCCTGGCCGCCGCGGTCCGAAAGGTGCCGGTAAAGCTCATCGCCGTGATCCAGGACAAGCCGTCCTGGGACCTGATTGTGCAACCCTCCATCAGGTTGCAGAGTCGGAGTGAGTCGTAGATCGCGGCGTGGATGTTGCGGCCGGCCACGGCGTCGCCGACGCGGAATAGCTGGAACGTCCCGCCCGGATTGCTGGCGATGGTTTGCGGGCGGGCGGCGATCAGCGCGGCCATGTCGAGTTCGCCCCGGTTGGACGACCGTTCCTTGAGGGCGAAATAGAGATTGTCCACGGGCAGGGTGCCGTGCTCGGCGACGACCTGGTCGACCACGCGTTCCTCCTCGAGCTTGGAATACTGGTGGCGGAACACGGCCACCAGCTTGTTGCCCTCGCGGTAGACCCGGGTCAGGCGTTGGTCGGTGGTCAGCATGACGCCGTGCTTGTGAAGCTCACGCAGGTAGGTCGAGAAATTGGTCCCGCCCATTTCCTCGGCCGCCATGCGGTCGGGGGTGGCGAGTTCGACCTCGGCGCCGCGCTCGGCCATGAAGGCGGCGCAGGACGGTCCCTGGTGCTGGCCGTTGTCGTCATAGACCATGACGTTGCCCGCCGGCTCGACCGCGCCGTTGAGAATGTCCCAGGTGCTGACCGCAAGGCCGGTGCCCTCGAAGGTCCCCTTATGGGCCTTGCCGCCGGTGGCGACGATGACGATATCCGGATCCTCGGCGGTAACCAATGCGGCGGTCGCCGGGGTGTTGAGCCTCAAATCGACGCCGGCCTTGACGACCTGGCCATGAAGCCAGCGGGTGATGCCCAGCAGTCCCTCGCGCCAGTTCGCTTTGGCGGCGATGTTGATCTGACCGCCAACCTCGGCGGCGGCCTCGAACAGCACCACATGGTGGCCCCGCAGGGCGCAAACCCGGGCCGCCTCAAGGCCGCTCGGCCCGGCCCCGGCGACCATAACCTTGTGCCGGGTCTCGCCTTTGGTGATGACGTTGGGCATGGTCTTCTCGCGCCCGGTCGCCGGATTCTGGACACACAGGGCGCCGCCGCCCATGAGCACCCGGTCGATGCAGTAGTTGGCGCCGACGCATTGGCGAATGTCGTCGCTTCGGCCCTGCTGCATCTTCGACACCACATAGGGGTCGGCCATGTGGGCGCGGACCATGGCGACCATGTCGATGTGGCCCTCCTCGACGGCCCGGCTGGCGCTGGCCACGTCGGTAATGCGCCCGGCATGGAATACCGGTACGTCGACCTCGGCCTTGATGGCGCTGGCCACATAGACGAAAGGCGCCACCGGGAATGACATGTTGGGCATCATCACGGCGACGCCCATGTGGTCGGCGGTGTGGCTGTGGAAGACGTTGAGGAAATCGACCATGCCGGTCTTGGCCAGGGCCTGGGCAATCTTGATGCCTTCTTCCAGGCCGTAACCGCCGTCGTCCAGTTCATCGCCGGTTATGCGGGCGCCGACGATGAAGTCATCGCCAACCACCCGGCGCACTTCCTCGAGCACCTCGAGGCCGAAGCGCATGCGGTTTTCCAGGTTGCCGGCGTAATTGTCGGTGCGCTGGTTGACCATGGGGGTGTGGAACTGATCGATCAGGTGCTGGGCGCCGAACATCAGCTCGATGCCGTCGAGGCCGCCGTCCTTACAGCGCCGAGCAGCCTGGCCAAACGATTTGATGACCCGCTCGAAATCCCAGTCTTCCATTTCCTTGGGCATGGCCCGGTGGGAATGCTCACGCACCGGCGACGGGGCGATCAAGGTCAGCCAGTCGGCGGTGTCCCAGTTGTTGCGCCGGCCCATGTGGGTGATCTGGCACATCAGCGCCGCCCCATGGCTGTGGACCCGGTCGGCGAATTCCTCGAAATAGGGAATCACCTCGTCGTCAAAGACGGCCACCTGATCGAAGGCGGTGGCCGGCGAGTCCACGGCCACCGAGGACGAGCCACCGAAGATCGTCAGGCCGATGCCGCCCTTGGCCTTCTCCGCGTGATAGAGCTGGTAGCGCTCGGTCGGCATGCCGTTCTCCGGGTAGCCCGGCGCGTGGGCTGTCGACATGACCCGGTTGCGGATGGTCAGGTGCTTGATGGTCAGGGGCTTGAGAAGCGCGTCATGCTCGGCCATGGGGGGAACTCCCTAAAGGGTCGGTGTCACCGGGCCATACGGTCGATGAGGTTGTAGTAGAGGGCGACCAGGGGCAGGAACCAGGGGGTGCCGTCGTAGAGTGGCAGAGCCTGGAAATCGCGGTTCATCAGCGGCGAGGCGGCGTCGCTGTCACCAAGGATGGACTGGGCCGCCTTGTGGCCGAAGTAGGTCGACTTGACCACCCCCGAACCGCAATAGCCGATGGCGTAGTGCATGCCGTCCTGGACGCCGATGTGGGGCAGCTTGTCGAGGGTGAAGGCGACGTTGCCGGCCCAACTGTGGGTAATCTTGAGCTCCGCAAGTTCGGGCCAGACGCTGAGCATGAAACGGCGCAGCCGGGCGTCGGTAACCCGCTGGTCGTTGTTGGCGAAGGCGGCGCGGCCGCCAAACAGAATTCGCGTGCCGTCGGGCGACGGGCGGAAATAGTAGAGAATCTTCTTGCTGTCGCTGAGCATGCGCATAGTCGGCGCCAGGCGCGCCATGACGTCCGGCGCGACCGGCTCGGTGGCGATCATGTAGGTGCCGATCGGCACCAGGCGGCGGCGGAACCAGCCGGCCGCCCGGTCCGTATAGCCGTTGGTGGCGATGACCACGTTACGCGCCGTCACCCGGCCGCGCGGGGTGGTGATGGTGAAGACATCGCCGTCGCGGCTGATATTGGTCACCGGCGTGTTGCCGGCGACCAGGGTGTCGGTGGCGCGCACCCGCTCGAGCAACCCTTGATGATAGAGCGCCGGGTGAAGGCCCGCTTCATGGGGTGCG
>JAYGEF010000382.1:0-6607 GCA_046582535.1 Alphaproteobacteria bacterium | reverse complement strand
CCATTGTTTTAACTGGTGCCGAAGCGCGGATTCGAACCGCGGACCTACTGATTGCGAATCAGTTGCTCTGCCACTGAGCTACTTCGGCTTGGGCGCCGGCGGCATGGCTCTGGGCCGGCGATTGGGCGGCAACCTACTCTTGGCTTCGGGCGGCGTCAACGGGGCCCGGTGGGCCGTCGAGCGCCAGCGGCTCGCCGCCTGGTTGGCCAGACGCGCCTTCGACCACCTTGGCCGGCTGCTCAAGAGCGGCGGGGGCGGACGGGGTCTTCCAGACCAGGCTGTCAAAGCCGCCGCAGGCGTCGCCGCGGGCCGACCACTCGGCGGCGGCGGCGCCACACGTAGCGCACAGCCAGGCCGCATCGGACGGCGCGCTGGCGGCCTTGAGCAGCCAGCCGCGCACCGCCTCGGGGGCGCCCTCGCCGCACTCTTCCACGGCGGCCAGCATGCGATAGACCTGCTGGCTCGGCCTGGTCGCGGCGGCCTGTTCCAGGTGACGCCGGGCCTCGCCCCAAAGCTCCGCCTCGAGCGCCGCCCCGGCGACCGCGAGGTGGCTTTCACCATTGTCGGGGTTGAGCCGGTGGAGTTGCTCGAACCGCCGGGTGCGGGCCAGGGCGCTCTCGCCCGGCACGACGGCGGCGAAGGCGCGGGCGAGGTCGGGATGGGGCGCCAGTTTCCACGCCGCCTCGACCAGCTTGGTGGCCGCCCGGCCTTTGCCTTCACCGGCCAGAAGCTCGGCCGCCAGAGCGCTGGCGGCGATCAGGCCGGGGGCCAGCTTGTGGGCCTCGCGGGCCAACGCCGCGGCATCGCCCAATGCGCCCCTGTGCCGCGCCGCCCGGGCGCGCTCGGCCAATACCACCGCCCGGCGCCGGGGCGCCTCGGCCTTGCTGACAAGCTTGTTGCGGGCCGCCGATTCGTGGGTGTTCTGGGCCGCCCGCCAGTCGCCGGCCCTGATGTCGAGGTCGAACAGCGCGGCGGACACCCACTCGGTTTCCGGATGCAACCCATAGGCGCGCCGCGCGTATTCGCGGGCCGCTTGCCAGTCCCCCGCCTTGGTCGCCTGGACAATCAGACCCCGCAGGCCGAGAAATTCGGTCTCCGGATGATCGAGCATGGCCTTGAAATGGCGCCGCGCCGCCGCCTCGTCACCGCCAAGCTGGGCCGCCTGGGCGAGGAGCAGGAGATTGAGCGGATTATCGACCAGTTGGCCGGCCTTGCGACCAAGGCGCTGGGCTTCCCTGGTATCGCCGGCCGCCACCGCCACCAGCCCCTTGGTCAGCACTTGATAGCCGCGCTCCCGGCGGCGCGCGGTACGCCCGGCCATAAAGCGGCCCGGCCCGGCGCGCAACCAGCGCCACAGGTGATAAATGAAGGCCCACAGCACCGCCACGGCGGCGACCAGCACCAGCAGCACGCCCACGGTGGTAGTGATGGCATAGCCCTGCCAGCGGATAACCACGTCGCCGGGGTTGTCGGCAAGCTGCACGGCGCCCCAGGTCAGGGCGCCCAGGGCTATGAGAAAGACCAGATTACGCAGCACCGCGCCTTACCCGCCGGCGGCGCCCAGCGCAGCCACGGCGCGGGCATCCAGGGTGGCCAGGGCACGGCCGGCGGCGAGCCGGGCCCGGGCCTGACCGAGCCAGTCGGCGACCACTGCCAGGGGGGCGCCATGGAGAGTCTCGGCCTCGGCCACGGCACCGGCCAGATCGCCGGCCGCCAACCGCGCTTCGGTGCGCGCCGCGATGGCCTCGGGGGTGGCGCCCATGACGTCATCGCCAGTGCGCCGCACGGTGACCAGCTTGGCCAGCCGGGCCATGGTGCGCTGGACCCAGGACCCTTCGGGCGGTGCGTAGCCGGCCCGTACCACGTCGTCGGCCAGGCCGCTGAAGCGCGCCCGCAGCATAGCGCCGGTGGCAATACCGAGGGCCGCGTGGGGCGCCAGGGCATCAAGGGCAGCAGTAATTGGTTCGCCGCCATCAAACGTCGCCCGCAGCGCCACCAATTCCGCCTCGAAACCACCGGAACCGCCAAGGGCGGCACGCAACTGGGCCACCGCGAGCATGGCCGCCGCCGCGCCGCCAGTGGGTTCCGGGCGTGATTCGAGGGCGGCGATTCGGGCCGCCATATCATCCGCCAGAGCAGCCAGGCGTTGGGCTTCGGCCTCGACGCCATCGATCGCTTCGATGGTCTCGAAGGCGGTTTCGCCGGCGCCGGGCGCGGCGGGCGCGGATTCCAAGGCCGCCAGGCGGTCCTCGAGAGCCGAGGGGTCGAACGCCACCGTCCCGTCGCTGGTCACCACGGGGCGGTCGGCCACGGCATCGAGTCGGGCCTCGACATCGGCCAGGTGTTGCACAATGGCGGCAAGGCCGTCCGACGCCGCCTCGATACGGCTGGCGAGCCCCGCCACATCGCCGGTTGTCGCCGCGCCGCCCATGAGTTCAGCCAGTTCGGCCAGACGGCCGTCGATCGCCGCGAAGCGTTGCTCTATGTCCGCCAGGCGCTGATCCATGACGGCGACCGGATCGGGACCCTTTGGCTCGGCCACGGGACTGGTGGCGCGAGCCCAGATCAACAGGCCGATGCCGACGACGATGACCGCGCTGGCGACCCACACGATGGCGCCGGGGCGTCGGGGCCGCTCGCCTTCGCTGATATCCGTCACTTCGACGTCGATGACCTCGACGTCCGGCGTGCCGGAGTCGGGAGCGCTGTCGCTATCTTCAGTCGTCGGTCGTTTCGCCATGTCGTCTACGTCTCCGGGCCTGACCCGCTCATTGGCAAATAAGGTCGAGCAGCGCATCCTGATCGGGCCGCGCCGCCACCTCGATCGACCGCCACGGGGCGGCGCTGGCTTGGTCGGCCACGGCGCGGCTCAAACACAACGCGCGCAGCCGCGTCAGAACGACTGAACTTTCACGGGCAAGCCTAACAAAGGATACGGCTGTCCGGGGAGAAAACAGTAGCACCGCGTCAATGGTTCCGTCGCTTAAGGCCGTCACCGCCGGCAGCGAAAGTTCGGAAACCGGTTTTGCCTCGTAGAGCACGGCGCGGCGGACGGTGAATCCGGCGTCGCCAAGGAACCCGGTGAGGTCGCCGGCAACGGCGCTGCCGGAGACATGAACCAGCGGTCCACCACGGGCATCGAGACGCGCCCCGGCAAGGCCGCACAGGGCCTCAACATCACCATCCGCCGCCTCAACCTCGGTAAAGCCGGCGTCGCGGGCCGCCGTGGCTGTGGCCGTGCCCACCGCCAGCACCACCACGTCGCGCCGTGGGGTCGCCTGGGTCAGGGCGCGGGCGCCGTTGGCGCTGGTCAACAGCACTGCCTGAACGTCATCGAGAGAAAAATCGGACTCGGCCAGATTGGTGACCTCGAGCAGCGGTTCGATGAGGGATTCAACGCCGCGATCATTCAACGCCCGCGCCACCGCATCAGCGTCCTGACGCGGCCGGGTGATCAACACGCGCATGGCCGTCAAATTCCTAGTCGTCGTCGAAGAAGCCGGGCCCGGCCAGGGCCTTGAGCTCGTTGCCCGCGTCGACGCCCATGGCCGCCGCGTCGGATGCTGGGCCACGGCGCTCGGCACGATGGTGTTCGCTGCCGTCGGGCCGGGTGATCAAGCCGCGGAAATGAATGTCGCCGCCGTCGTCGAACACTGCATAGCCGGCCAGGGGCGTGCGGCAGGAACCGTCGAGGACTTCGAGGAAGGCGCGCTCGGCGGCGGTGACCATCGCCGTCGCCTGGTGATTGAGCGGCGCCAGGGCGTCGCGGGTGCGGCCATCGTCTTCGCGGCATTCGATGCAAATGACCCCCTGGGCCACTGCCGGCAGCATGTCCTCCGGATCCAGGGCGATGGCGCCCGATTTCTCGGCCACGCCGAGACGCACCAGCCCGGCCATGGCCAGCAGGGTGCCATCGACCTCGCCGGCGGCGAGCTTGGCCATGCGGGTTTCCACGTTACCCCGTATCAACGCCATTTCCAGGTCGGGCCGGACCATAAGCAACTGGGCCCGGCGGCGTAGCGATGCGCTGCCGATGACGGCACCCTGGCGCAACTCGGCTACCGAACCGGCGTCACGGGCGAGCAACGCATCGCGCGGGTCGGCGCGCTCAAGCTGGCAGACCAGAGACAGGCCATCGGGCTGCCAGGTCGGCATGTCCTTCATGGAATGGACCGCCAGGTCGATGGCGCCCGACAAAAGGGCGTCCTCGATCTCCTTGGTGAACAGGCCCTTGCCGCCGATCTCCGACAGCGCCCGGTCGCGTACCTTGTCGCCGGTGGTGCGGATGACGGTGATGACCGGGGTGGCCTGGTCCGGATGAGCAGCGGCCAGCTGGTCGCGCACCATCGCGGCCTGGATCAGGGCCAGCGGGCTGCCTCGGGTACCGATGCGGAGGGGATGTGATTCAGTCATGGGACTTGAGTAAAGTATGGCGTGCGGCGTGAAAAGCGATTATTGCGCAGGAGGTTGGATTTACCGGATGAGAGGAACACAGGGTTGATCGTCCTGGGTATCGAAACGAGTTGCGATGAAACCGCCGCCGCGGTGGTCCGGGATGACCGCGCGGTGCTGTCGGACGTGGTGTGCTCCCAGGATGATGACCACCGGGTCTATGGCGGCGTCGTGCCGGAGATTGCCGCCCGGGCCCATATCAGCCACCTGGACGGCCTGATCCGCCGCGCCATGGACGAAGCCGGGGTCGGGTTTGACGACCTCGACGGCATCGCCGCCACCGCCGGGCCGGGGCTGATCGGCGGGGTCATGGTCGGCCTGACCACGGCCAAGGCTATCGCCGCCTTTCACGGCCTGCCGCTGATGGCGGTCAATCATTTGGCCGGCCATGCCCTGAGCGCCCGGCTCAGCGACCAGGTGGCGTTTCCCTATTTGCTGCTGCTCATATCCGGCGGCCATTGCCAGCTGTTGGCAGTCGAGGGCGTCGACCGCTTCAGCCGCCTTGGCACCACCACCGACGACGCCGTCGGCGAGGCCTTCGACAAGACTGCCAAGCTGCTCGGCCTCGGCTACCCCGGCGGCCCCCGGGTCGAGATCGCCGCCTCCCGGGGCAATGCCACGCGGTTCGCCCTGCCGCGTCCGCTCAAGGGCCGGCCCGGCTGCGACTTTTCGTTCTCCGGGCTCAAGACGGCGGTGCGTCAGGCGGCGGCGACACTGGATACGCTGACACCCCGCGATGTGGATGACCTGTGCGCCGGCTTCCAGGCGGCGGTGGCCGACGTGCTGGCCGACCGCACCCGCCATGCCATCCATATGTTTCGCGACCTCTGGCCCGAGGGCGATACCCTGGTGGTTGCCGGCGGAGTTGCCGCCAACGGCGCCTTGCGGGCGCGGCTGGCCGAGGTCGCCGCCGACGATGATCTGACCCTGGTGGCGCCGCCTCTGGGGCTGTGCACCGACAACGCGGCGATGATCGCCTGGGCCGGCATCGAGCGGCTGCAACAGGGCCTGATCGATGGTCTCGACGCCAGCCCGGTGGCACGCTGGCCACTAGACCCGGACGCACCGCCGGTTACCGGCGCCGGAATTAAGGCTTAAGGAGAACGCCATGAGCGAGAAAACCCGTATTGGCGTTATCGGCGGCGGCGCCTGGGGGACGGCCCTGGCCACGGCGGCGCGGCGCGGCGGCTGCACTGTGACCCTGTGGGCGCGGGAAGCCGAGGTAGTGGAGGCCATCAACCGGCGCCACGTGAACACCGGCTTTCTGCCCGGCATCGCCCTCGACCCGGCCATCCACGCCACCGGTGATCTTGCCGAGGCGGCCGTTGCCGAGGCTTTGTTGCTGGTCACGCCGGCCCAGCACACCCGCCAGGCGACCCATGACCTGCGCGCCGTCCTGGCGCCGGGAACGCCGGTCGTCATCTGTGCCAAAGGCATCGAGACCGGCAGCGGTGCGCTCATGAGCGAGGTGCTCGCCGAGACCCTGCCGGAGACCCCCGTCGCCGTGCTGTCGGGCCCCAGCTTCGCCGCCGAGGTCGCCCGCGACCTGCCCACGGCGGTGACCCTGGCGGCTTCCGATATAGCCCTGGCCGAGCGCCTGGCGTTGATGATCGGCAGCACTCATTTTCGGCCCTATCACGGCGACGATCCCGTGGGCACCCAGATCGGCGGCGCGGTCAAGAACGTCATGGCCATCGCCTGCGGCATCGCCAAGGGCCGCGGCCTCGGCGACAACACCGGCGCCGCCCTGATCACCCGGGGTCTCGCCGAAATGGCCCTGCTCGGCAAGGCCCTGGGCGCCCGGCGCGAAACCCTCATGGGCCTGTCGGGCCTCGGTGATCTGGTGCTGACCTGCAGCCACGAGCAATCACGTAACTTCACCCTGGGTATGGCCGTCGGTCAGGGAACCTTCCTCGATGACTACCTGGCCGGGCGCATGACGGTCGCCGAGGGCGTCGCCAGCGTCGCCGCGACCGTCGCCCTGGCGGCGCGCCACAAGGTCGATATGCCGATTGCCAATGCCGTCGACGCGGTGCTTAACCGGCGCGCCGATATCGACCTGGAAATCGCCGCATTGTTGGGCCGCCCAGCCAGCCGGGAGCTCGGCTAGGGCACCCGCCGAAGTGTCCGATATTGGTGGTTGTTAGTGGCTGAA
>JAYGEF010000379.1:0-2057 GCA_046582535.1 Alphaproteobacteria bacterium | reverse complement strand
CCAGGCCCTGTGGGCCCGGCCCAAGAAGGACATCGAGGCCGAGCAGTACACCGAGTTCTACCACCATACCGGCCATCTGTTCGACGAGCCCTGGCTGACCATCCACAACCGGGTCGAGGGCAAGATCGAATACACCAACCTATTGTTCGTGCCGTCGACCAAGCCGTTCGACTTGTTCCAGGCCGACCGCAAGCCCAAGGTCAAGCTTTACGTCAAGCGGGTGTTCATCACCGACGACTGCGAGGAGCTGCTGCCGGCCTACCTGCGGTTCCTCCGCGGCATCGTCGATTCCGAGGACATGCCGCTCAACGTCAGCCGCGAGATGCTGCAGAACAACCCGGTGGTGGCGAAAATCCGCTCCGGTCTGGTCAAGCGGGTGCTCGGCGAGCTTGAGAAGAAGGCCAAGAAGGCGCCCGACGAGTACGCCACCTTCTGGGACAACTTCGGCGCGGTCATGAAGGAAGGCATTTACGAGAACCAGGACGACCGCGAACGCCTGATCGAGCTGTGCCGCGCGCACTCCACCGCCGGCGACAATTTGGTCAGCTTCGCCGACTATGTGGAGCGCATGAAGGAAGGCCAGGACGCCATCTATTACATCACCGGCGGCTCCCGCGAAGCGGCGGCGCGCAGCCCGCAGCTCGAAGCCTTCCGGGCCAAGGGCGTCGAGGTCTTGCTCCTGACCGATCCGGTGGATGAGTTCTGGGTGCCCACCGTGGGCGTCTATCAAGACAAGCCCTTCAAGTCGGTGACCCAGGGCGGCATCGACCTAAGCGCGGTGGCCGACGCCGCCGACGATGACGACGCGGCGCCTAAGGAAGACGCCGCGCCCGAGGGCGAAATGGACACTCTGATCGCCCTGTTCAAACTGACCCTGGGCGACGAGGTTAAGGATGTGCGGACCACCGAGCGCCTGACCGACAGCCCTTGCTGCCTGATCGCCGACGAGGGCGACATGGACATGCATCTGCAACGCATGCTGCAACAGCACCAGGGCTTCGATGGCCAGTCCAAGCGGGTGTTCGAGATCAACCCCAAGCATGTCCTGATCAAGGCCCTGGCGGCCAAGGTCAGCGCCGACGGCACCGGCGACGAGGTCACCGACGCCGCCTGGCTGCTGCTCGACCAGGCCCGCATCGTCGAGGGCGAAGCGCTGCCGGATCAGACGGCCTTCGCGCGCCGCCTGTCGGCGTTTATGCAGAAGGGGTTGGGGGTCTAAGATTCCCCGTTAACCAAAGGCATCCGGGCCACACCCAATACCCGGCCGAAGTCGTTTTCCTGGACGATGATGACGCAGCCGTCATTGCCCTTGCCGTCGGCGGTGTTCAGGCTGTTGGCGGGCAGTCGGATGTCGAGAGGTTGGCCGCTCCAGCTACCGACCTGGCGCAGTTCGCGCACCACATTGACGTTGCGCAGGGTGCGGCCGCGGTTCTCGCCGCGCGGCACCTCGGTGATGTGTTCGCCGTCGTAGCGGGCGAGCCAGACGGCGGCGTCGCCATCGTAAGCGCTGGCCGGCAGGGTGATGAGCAGATCACCGCCGCTTGCCGTGGTCAGTTCGACGGAAATTTGCGCGGCGTCGCGGGCTTTGGCGATGGCCTGGTTGACCAGGCCCCAGCGCGAGCCGACCGCGTCGAACACCCCGTTCATGACCATCTGCGGCGTATAGACCCGGCCCTGGCCGATGCGCAGGCCATAGGCGCGCTGACGGTTGGTGGTCTCCTCGCTGGCGAAGGGGTCCTTCCAGCCGATGTAGTCCCAGTAGTTGACGTGCATGGACAGCACGATCAGGTCGTCGCGCGTCGCGAGCTCGCCGAGATAAGCCTCGGCCGGCGGGCAGGACGAACAGCCTTGGGAGGTGAACAACTCGACCAGCACCGGCCGGTCGGGCGACCCGGCGAGGGATAGTGTGCGTGAGCCTGGCGCCAGAAGCAGAACAGCAGCCAGACTCACGCCCACCAGGGAGAGCAGAAACACACGTTTCATGGCCCGACCATAGGCGCGTGAGGTGCTTGCGCACCAATCACGTTTCGGTGACGGTGGTGAGGTCTACCCCGCCG